>JAEUIF010000126.1 GCA_016795185.1 Planctomycetia bacterium
GCCCCTTGATGCCGTCGCGGTCGAGTACCCAGAAGGCGGCGCGGGGGAACATCCAGGCGAGCACCACCAGGTCGCCGCGCACGGATTCGAGGAACAGTCGGCCGGTGTGCTCGGCATGTAGGTCGTACAGGTAGGGCACGACCGCCAGCTCGACGCCCGGTTCCAGGAGCAGGGCGGCGGCCACGGCTTCTTCCAGGGCTCGCTTGGCCGGGTTCTTGCCCTGGGCCTGCGACAATACCACGGTGACTTTTTCACGGCTCATGGTGCGGAATCTCAGTCGTCGGTGTTGATCTTGCCCTTGATGTGCCGCTGCGTGTTTTCCCAGTTGTCGGCCAGGTATTGATAGTATTCATCCACGCCGACCATTTCAGCGGCGTCGCCAGCCATCTCGAACAGCCAGCCGGCCCCGTACTTATCGACGTTGATCGCGGATGGGTCCTTCAGCAAATCCTGGTTGAAGCAGACCACCTGGCCGACGAGCGGGGCATACAGGTCGGACTCGGCCTTCGAGGTTTCGATATGGCCGATCTGCTGCAAGAGATTCAGGCGGTCGCCCGGACTGACCACCCAGTCGAGGAAGTACACATCCTGCATCAGCCGCACTGCATAGGCGGTGAAGCCGAAGCGGAAACCGTCGCCCGCTGGCCGACACCACATGTGATTCCGGCAAGCATAGCGCAGGTCGCCGGGCAAGTGCGCGGCGAACTTGCCCATCATGAAAGTGCGGTCTTCAGGCATGCGGCGTCAGGGATTCCAGCTGAGCGTCGAATTCGTATCGCGTGACAGCATACCACAGGTGGGGCAGGTCCGCACGCGGCTCGGTTTTTTCGTAATGCATGCCCAGCTTTTCCATGACGCGCCGGCTGCGGTCATTGATCGCCCAGGTGAAGGCGATCACCCGCTCCAGTTGCAACGTCTCGAAGGCGTAGCGCAGGCAGGCATGCGCCGCTTCCGTCGCGTAGCCCCGGCCCCAGAATTCCGAGCCGAGCGCCCAGAGGACTTCCACGGACTCCAATTCGGGCAAATAGCGCAACCCGCAGCGGCCGACGAATGCCCCGCTGTCGCGCTCCTCCACCGCCCAGACGCCGTAGCCGTGCTGCCGCCAGTGGTCGAGGTGCTTGTGCAGCGCTTCCTCGGCCTCCGCCCGGCTGCGCGGCGCGCCGGTAGCGCTGAGATAACGCATCACCTGCGGATCGGCGAGCAACCGGGTCAGATGGTCGAGGTCGCCCGGCATCAGAGGACGCAGGTGCAAGCGCGGGGTGGTCAGGTTGGCGGTCACGTGTAACGCGTGCCCTGGAATTCCGGCTCGAAGAAGGTCGGCAGCAGCCGATCAACTTGCAGCAGTCCTTCGCGCGTCAGCCGCACACCATCGTCCGCCAGCGTCAGGAAGCCGGCTTGCGCCAGGCTGGCGAACCCTGCTGCATACTCCTGGAGGACGTCCACGCCGAACTTCTGGCGGAAGTAGCCGGCTTCGAGCCGGCCAGTCTTGAGCTGGAGAATCATTTCGCGGATCAGCAATTGCCGGGGTGCCACCGGCAGCGCCCGGCCCAGCGGCAACTCGCCCCGGTCGAGCGCTGCCAGATACTGCTCCCAGGAATCGAGGTTCTGCACATGTACGCCGCGCACGTGCCCGAACGACGCCACCCCGCAGCCGAACATATCGGCCCCGTGCCAGAGGCTGTCGCGGTAGACGAACTTGGTGCGGGCCTTGTCCTTCACCATCGTGTAGGCGCTGGAGACTTCGTAGCCGGCCTTCGCCATTTCCGCAAACGCGAAATCGACCCAGGCGCGCTTGGTCGGCCAGTCGGCGATGGTCATGTCCGTGGGTTCGTCCTGACCGACGACCCGCAGTTCCTTCGAGAAGACCGTGTTGAAGGGCAACTCCATCTGGTACACGGTCACGCTTTCGGGGCTCAGCTCGATGGTCTTCGCCACGCAGCGCCGCCAGTTGTCCCAGGTTTCACCCACCATGCCGGCGATCAGGTCGATGTTGATCTGGTTGAAGCCCAGTTCCCGCGCCCAGCCGTAGGCGCGGTAAATCTCCTCTTCGAGATGCGCGCGGCCGTTGTACTCCAGCAGCTTCGGGTTGAAGTTCTCGACGCCCAGGCTCAGCCGGGTGACGCCCAGTTCGCGCAAGGCTTCGAGCTTGTGCCGTTGCAGGGTGCCCGGTTCGCACTCGAAGGTCACTTCCGCCGCCTGTTGCCAGGGAAGGAAAGCTTGCAGCCGGCCCATCAGGTCGCGCAGCTGCGCCGCGCTGAGGTACGACGGCGTGCCGCCGCCGAAGTAGACGTAGTGCAGAGATCGCCCGCCGATGATAGGCAATTTGCTGTACAGCTCGACTTCGCGCACCAGCGCCGCGGCGTAGGTCTCCACATCACGGGCGTTCTTGTCGGTGTAGACGCGGAAATAGCAGAACTTGCAGCGCTTGCGGCAGAAGGGGATGTGCAGGTACAGGCCCAGCGGTGTATCGGGGCGCGGTGCTTGCTGAAGGGCAGCGTGCGCCTCGACCAGATGGGCCGGCTTCCAGGCCGAAAACGGCGGATAGTTGGCGATGAAGTAGTTGCCGAGTCCGGTCTTTTCCTGGGTGGCTTCGGACATGACGACCCCTTCGAGAGTGCGGCCAAGCGGCCGGGATGGGCGGGCAGGCGGGTTCCGTTGCGTTCAGGATAGCGGTAGAATTATCACAAAGCAACCTGACCAAAATGCGAGCGGCGGGGTTCATCCCCGCCGTGTTCGACTTGCCCGCACGGCGGGGATGAACCCTCAAGTTTCATCACGAATTATACGCCCGGCCGTCCAAAACCTAACTGACCGGGCAGTGGGTTGCTCTTTTCCCGGGG
>JAEUIF010001204.1 GCA_016795185.1 Planctomycetia bacterium
CCAACGACCTCTTCGGATGGAGGTTCAACTGCCGCCCTTCGCTTCCTTCTCCAAACGCTTCAATTGCGCGGCAAGTTCCTGGTCTTCCGGGCGTAGCTTGACTGCTTCCTGCTGGGCCGTCAGTGCCTCGGCTTTCTTGCCCGCCTGGTCCAGCGCCAGCGCCAGCCAGTGCAGCACGGCGGCATCCTTGCGCCCGCACAGGTCTGCCGCCTTCTGGAGATCAGGCAGTGCGCCGGCCTGCGCCCGTTCCAACTTCACGCGCCCGCGCACGTGATAGCCGCCTGGTTGTTTCGGCGCTAGCGCGATCGCACGGTCGGCGTCTTGTTGAGCCGCGGTCAGGCGGCCGCGCTCCAGGGCCAGGAGGCCGCGCAGCGCGAACGCCGGTCCCAGCTCGACGGAGTCCGCGAACGCCGGTTCGAGCAGCGCGGCGACCAGCGACGCCGGTCGCCCCACCGTCCAGGCATGTTCGGCGCACACCAGCCGATCGATGGCGTCGGTCCACGCATCCAGCTTCGCGGCCGGAATTTTCACTTCCGCCTGGATTGCCTTGCGGCGCTGGGCCAGGGCCAGGGTCGTCCGGCAGGCTGTCAACAGTTCGGGAGTCGGCTGGTCGATCTTGTCGGCCTGGTCGGCGTCCTGCATGGCCTGCGGCAGCTGGCCGAGTGCCAGTCGGGAGCGGAGCAGGCCCGCCAGTACGGCGGCGTCGAGGTCGGCGCGCTCCAGGTGAAACGCAGCCTTGGCGTGCTCGGCGCGGTGCAGGTATACCAGACCCAGGATCCGCTGCGCGAGGGCGCTGTTTTCGAGGTCGCGCGAGCGCGTGGCCAACTCCAGTGCGTCTTCGTACCGTTCCAGACGCAGATGGTGGTCGGCGGCGCGGGCGAGCAACGCGGGATCGCGGCCGGCAGCCACGCCGAAGCGCCGCAGGTAATCCAGCGCTTTCGCACGCTGTTCCGGTAGTTCGAGGCGGAACAGGGCTTCCAGCGCCTCCGTATGGTCGGCGTCGAGGTCCAGCACTTCCTTGTAGGCCGCCGCCGCTTCCTGGGGCTGTTTCAATTCCTCATGGATGCCTGCCTTGAACAGCAATGCCGTGATGGAGTGGACGCTTTCGCGATCGGTGTTCTCCGCTGCCAGGAAGTGCTTCAGGGCTTGATCGGGCTTCTTCTGGCGCAGGGCGCTGCGGGCGAGTTGATAGCTGGCCTGTGCCTGCTGGAAGGTAGTGCCGTGCTTCAGCACTTGTTGCAGGAACTTGGCTGCCTCGGCGTGCTTGTTTTGGTCGACCAGGTTTTCCGCCAGCGATGCCTGGTACTTGATGGCCTCGGGGAAATCGCGGACCAGCTGGCGAAAAGCTGCCTCCTCTTCCTTCAGGCCGTCGGACGCCTGCACCGCCAGTTCGCCCAGGGCCGCGTCTTTCGCCGTGTAGTGACGGGCCGCGCGCAGCACGCGCCGGGCCTCTGTCGCCTGGGTGTTGTCCAGGTGAATTTCGGCGATGTGGGCCGCCAGGGCCGCATCGCCCGGCGTCAGCCGCAGCATGGCTTCCAGCAACGGCAATTCCGCCTGGTTGCGTGCCGGCTTCAGCGTCAGCCAGGTGCGGAAGGCACGCAGCACGTCTTCGTGAAACTTGCGAAACGCCTCGAACTCGCGGGGCTCGACCCGGACCTTATCGACCCGCGTGTGGTACTCGATCTCGACCCGATGCGGTGCCAGGGCGTCTTCCTTTACGGTGGCCTGGAAGAAGCCCCACTTCGAGCGCACCGTGCGGTTGTACGGCCGGTCGTCGAGCTTGAAATAAGGCGGCAACTCGATGATATAACGATGCCGTGACTCGAAGGGGTGATCCAGTTCCAGCGCTGGGCCGCGGTCGTAGTCGAGGTTGACCCAGAGCAGGTTGCCCCAGACCCGGCTGTCGGTGATGTTGCCCTCGCGCTCGTGACTGCTTTCGCCATTGCGCGCGAAGTGCTCCAGCACCTCGTAGCCGATGCGAGCGGCGACGGGTTCGTCGAGGATTTTGAGCTTCGCTTCGTCCAGTTCCAGGAAGCGGAGGCGGGTTTTGCTGTTGGCGTCTTGCAATTCGGCCGTGAGCTGGCGGCGGCGCTCGCCCGCGGGCACGTCCATCCAGTCGCTGCGGCGGTCCAGTGCGGCTTGGCCGTAATAGACGGCCGTCCGCTCGCAGCGCGTGGAACCGTCCGCGCCGATGTGAATGCGGGTGGTTTGTTCGGTGCGGTTGTCGTCCGGGGTGAACGCCGGCGTGCGCAGCAGCTTGATCGACTGGTCGTCGATGACATAGCAGAGCCGGTCGCGGTCATCGTGTGGCAGGTAGTCCCAGCCGGCGAGTCGCGAGGTAGTGTCGATCCAGTGCTGCTTGCCGGCGATGGTGGCGACCAAAATGGCATGAGTCGCCCAGGGCGAAGGCACTTCCTCCAGCACATGGCCATCGTCGCGCACGCCCAGGCTGACCAGCGCCACCTCGATGCCGGCTTCCCGGAGCATCACGGCCAGCAGCTGGCTGGAATCCTTGCAGTCGCCGAAGCGGTTGGCCAGGATGTCGGTCGGCAGGTGCGGTGTGTAGTCGTGCCGTTCGCCGACGGAGACGTAGCGAATGTGTCGCCGCACCCAGTAAGTCAGCGCCCTGGCCTTCTCCTGCGGCGTGTTCAGGCCCTGGGTCGTCTCGGCGACGATCTTGCGCAGGTCCGGCGGGCACTGCCAGCATTCCTGGCGCAGTTGTCGTTTCCAGCGAGCGACGGCATCCCAGGTGGCGAACGTCGAGCAGGAAACATGCAAGCGCAGCTCTTCTTTGGACGGCAGGTGCTCGTCGCGGGGCAGCATCGGCCGGTGGACCGCCCGCCAGTGATAGTGGCGAAAGTCACCTTCCTCGCGAATCGTCGGCTCCAGCTTGCCGCCGGTGACCGCGTGCTTCAGCGGCTTGTCTTTGGGCAGCCGGACACGCAGTTCATCCAGGACGATCGGATAGTCGTCCGAGCCAAAGTTGTAGCGGGTGAAGAAGTGCCCCTGGTATTCCGGATTCTTGCCGCGCGTCGTCCACTTCACCTCGATCAGGTCGCCCACTTCCAGGGAGGGGAAAGAGACGATCAACTGCTTGGAATGGTCGTAGACTTGAAAATCCGTCCCCGAATCTCGCAACTGCACGTGGCGCGGCTCGACGGCGATGGTCCGGCCGTCCGGCTTGATGACCCGCGCTTCATTGAGCGTCAGCTTCTCGAAAGACGGTGTGTAGTAAATGCTGCGGTATTCGCCAAGCGTCTCGATGGCCTTGCGGCTGTTGAGCCGGGTGATCTCGTGGACGATCAACTCGCTGGAGCCGTCCGGCTCGATCAGGTAGTTCGACGCCGCGTAGAGAATGCACGCCGGTGCATCGTCGAGGAATTCGCGGGGGACCGTTTTCCAGACGGCGGGGTCGTAGCGGTAGGGCACGGGCTCGCGGGACGGGCCGCGCGGCACGGGCCATTCGGCTGCCGCGAGCGGACCGCCCAGGAAGCAGAAGACCGCCAGCGAAATGCCGATGCTGCGCCGGAGCGTGGACATGGACCGGGCCCTTTCCAGGGTAGAATCGAGAGTCCTTTCCGAACTTCAGTTTGTAGTTCCGCCTTCAGGCGGCGAGCGACTCACCGCCTGAAGGCGGAACTACGAACGGCTGCGCCGCGTGACACGCGGAACGGCCGTGGAAGCGAGCCTCCATGATGCCGACTATCATACGCCGGCCGCCAGCAAAAAGACGAGTCAGAGGCCATCCCATGTCGAGGGATTTCAAAGAAGTCTGGGAATGGCTTCGGTAAGCTGCGGCATGGCGGGCACACTCTCAGTCCTTTACAATGACGGCATGGAAGCCAAGAAGTTGCCGATCCTGAACGTGCCGCGCGCCGAACTGCTCACCTGGCTGGAGCCGTTCGGTTCGCCGCGCATGCGCTGCCGGCAGATCGAACGCTGGCTGCTGATCGGCCGCGCCGAAACCTTCGAGCAGATGTCCGATTTACCGCGCCGGCTGCGCGAGGAACTGGCGGCGCGGTTCGAGCCGCTGGGCACGCGCATCGACCGGCATCTGACCGCCAGCGACCAAACCCACAAGCTGCTGCTGCGCCTGCCGGATGACCACCTCATCGAGTGCGTGCTGATCCAGGACGCCGACCGCCGCACCGCCTGCATCAGCACGCAGGTCGGCTGTGGCATGGGCTGCGTGTTCTGCGCCAGCGGCTTGAACGGCGTCGTCCGGAACCTGACCTCGGGCGAAATCCTCGAGCAATTGCTGCGACTGCGCAACCTCCTCGCCCCGGACCAGCGGCTGACGCACATCGTCGTCATGGGCATGGGCGAACCGCTGGCCAACCTCGACAACCTGCTGACAGCGCTCGAAATCGCCGGTAGCAAGGACGGGCTCGACATCGGTGCCCGGCATATCACGATTTCCACCGTTGGTCTGCCCGCGAAAATTCGCCGGCTGGCGGAGCTGGGCAAGCAGTATCACCTGGCTGTCTCCCTGCATGCTCCGAACGATGCTTTGCGTTCGCAGATCGTGCCGACCAACGACAAGACGGGCCTGCCGGATATCCTGGCGGCGGCCGATTACTTCTTCGAGCGCACCGGCCGGCAGGTGACCTTTGAATATGTCCTGCTGCATGACGTCAATGACCGGGCGGCCCAGGCGCGCGAACTGGCTCGCCTGCTCCAGGGACGCCAGGCCCACGTCAACTTGATTCCGTTCAACGACGTGGAGGGCCTGTCTTACCGCCGGCCGAGTCAGGAAACCCTGGTCCAGTTCACGGATGTGCTGCGGCGGGCGGGCATCAGCGTCAAGGTCAGGAAGCGCAAGGGTTCCGAGATCGATGCGGCCTGCGGCCAGCTGCGGCGCAAGGTGGAACGCGAACAGACCGTGGCGACAGTCGGCGCGGGGGATGAAAATCGGCTGGGGTTGCCGCTGGTGTAAGTCGTCGCTTTTTAAGACTGTGCTAAACCGCAAGCGATGTCGCATCCGCTTGCGGTTTAGCACAGTCTGGACTGGAACGT
>JAEUIF010000137.1 GCA_016795185.1 Planctomycetia bacterium
CGTCGATCCGCTGACCAAGCCGGGCGTCAGCATCCTGCTCATCTTCTTCGTGCTGATCCTGATCCCGGCCACCCTGGCAGCGCTGGTCTCGCTGGGCATCACCGCGAAGTTGCTGCCGATGGCCGTGCCGCCGCCGTTGCAGCCGTTCTGGCCGATGCGGTCGCTGTTCGTCGGTGGGCTGGCGCTGGCGGCGCTGGTCTTCCTGATCTTCGAGCTATTCCACGGTTTCCCGCTCCAGCATGCCGCGAAAGCGCAGGTGGAAACCGAGGTTGGCAAGGACTTTCAGGCCGCCACCGTCGAGGCGCAGCGCGACACGCCGCGCTGGGACATCGAGAAGGGTATCCGCCTGGGCGGCTACGCGCTGCACACCACCACCTGGCTGACGCTGGTCCTGGTGCTGAATGTGCTGGCCGTGATCGGCAGCGGCCTGGAACTCTGGCTGGAGCGACGCGGCGGGCAGCCTTCGGGTTGAGTCGTCCTCCTTCACACCGACTTCATACAATGAAAGGCGTCCGGAATCACGACGGTTCCGGACGCCTTTGCCGTCGTAGGGTGCCATTGGCGGTGCCGTATGCCTCCCTGGCTGCATCCTCGGGCCGCTTACGTCCACGTGCCCTTCTGCGCCCATCACTGCGGCTACTGCGATTTCGCCGTGACGGCTGGCCAGGACCAGCTGATGACGCTGTACGTCGAAGCGCTTGGTCAAGAACTGGCCACGCTGAGCGAACCCTGCCCGGTGGACACGGTCTTCATCGGCGGCGGGACGCCGACTTACCTCACGCCGCCGTTGCTCGAACGGCTGCTCGCCGAGATTCGCCGCTGGCTGCCCTTGCACGCGAGCGGTGAATGGTCCATTGAAGCGACGCCCGAAAGCCTGGATGCGGGCAAGGTCGCGCTGCTGGCGGACCACGGCGTCACGCGCGTCAGCATCGGCGCGCAGTCCTTTCACCCCCAGCTGTTGCAACGCCTGGAACGCATCCATAATCCCGACGATGTGCCGCGCGCCGTGGAGTGCGTCCGCGAACGGATTGCGCAAGTGTCGCTCGACCTGATTTTCGGCGTGCCCGGCCAGTCCGTGGACGACTGGGATCGCGATCTGCGCCGCGCCCTGAGGCTGCAACCGGAGCACGTCGCCACCTATGGCCTGACTTACGAGAAGGGCACGCCGCTCTGGAAACGCTGGCAGGGCGGCCAGGTCCAACCGCTGGGCGAGGACGACGAACTGGCGATGTACTGCCGGGCGATGGATGTCTTGTCAGCTGCTGGCTTCGAGCACTACGAAGTCTCGAACTTCGCCCGACCGGGCCGGCGCTGCCGGCACAATCAAGTCTACTGGGCCAATCACGCTTACTTTGGGTTCGGCGTCGGCGCGGCGCGGTATGTCCAGGGGCGGCGCGAGATGAACACGCGCGATACGCACGGCTACATTCGTCGCGTGTTCGCGGGGGAGAAGCCGCTGTTACAAGCCGAGGAGTTGCCGCCCGAAGAGCGGGCGCGGGAAACGCTGGCCCTGCAATTGCGTCGGGCCGATGGTGTGCGGCGAGGGGAGTTTCAGGAGCAAACGGGCTTCGACCTCGATGCTCTGGCGGGAGCGAAGCTTCGACAGCATGCCGAACTGGGGCTCATCGAAGACAATGGCGCATGCGTGCGCTTGACGCGCTCGGGGAAGTGCGTGGCGGACGCGCTGATGGCGGAGTTGTTGTGAAACGATTTGCAAATGGATGGGGCGCCCGGAGTTATGGTCCGCACGGCGGACCCTACGGCAATTCGTAGGGGCCGCCGTGCGGACCGTTCCAGTCGGTCGCAAGCCGCTCAATGTTGAATCGCGACGGGCTCGTGGTGCCGGATGCGCTCCCAGGCGGTTTGCGCCAGGATCGCGAAGACATAGCCCCAGAAGATCACGGCCAGCGCCAGGTCCTGGATGATGGCCAGCACGCAGACCGCGAGGATGACGACGATCAGGTGATCGAACTGCCGCCGGCCCCGCAGCATGTGCTTGGTCATGTGCGGGTAGGGCACGCGCGAGACCATCAGCAGCGCGACCAGCAGCGCGCCGAAGGTGGACCAGACTTCGACCACCATGCGCACCGCGACGGGATCGAGGCCCGGCCAACGATGGGCGACCTCGCCGCGCAGGACGGCCAGCGAGGCAATGCACCCCGCCGCCGCCGGGGAAGGCAAGCCGCGGAAACGCTTGCCGCCGCCGTTCTCGGCCGCCGCCGTTTCGACCACGTTGTAGCGGGCCAACCGCAGGACCGCGCAGACCATGTAGAGCGTGGCGATGACCGCCAGCGCCTGGTGCCAGAGCGGCGCTTCCCAGCCGGGGCCGAGCCGCAGCAGCAGAAATGCAGGAGCGGCCCCGAAGCTGACGGCATCGCACAGGCTGTCGAGTTCCGCGCCGAACTTGCTCGTCGAACGCGCCAGGCGCGCGACGTGACCGTCGAGCGCGTCGAACACCATCGCCGCCACGATCAGCCAGCCGCTCAGGGCCAGGTAGAAATCGTCGGGGGCGGGGTTGTCGGCCAGGCCGATCTTGCCCGCGTACGCAATGGCCGCGAAGCCGCACACGGCATTGCCGAGCGTTAGCAGCGTCGGGATGATGGCAATCTTGTTCACGGTTGCGTCACTCCGGGTTGCGGCAACTCAGCGGTTGGGCGCGGCGAAAGGGCAAATAAAATTATAGACAATCCGCAACTATAGCGGGTCCGGGAAAGGACGAAAAACGGAAAATCTCGGTCCCATCAACTCCAGGCGTCGCAGTGTTCAAAATATAACGGCTGAAGGGCGGAGATCGCGATACGTCGGGCTTTCCAGCCCGACATCAGCGCCTCCGGTGTGTGCTGCTGGGGTACGCCGCGATCTTGTGGTCGGTGGCTGCGGCATCCGGCGCGACCGTCGGGCTGGAAAGCCCGACGTACTTCGGCTTGCGATTCAGCCTTCAATCCTGAACGCCGCCAGTTCCAACTCTGCCGCCATCCGAATATCCGCTTTCAGGATGTGCTGCATTTGCTCCAGCGCCGTGCGGTTCTCCGCCTCGGTATTGGACGCCACGCAATCCGCCGGCACATGCAGATGAAAGTCGCGCAGGTAGCCATCGTGCGCGGTGAACAGCACGCAGATGTTGCCCGCGACGCCCGTCAGGATCAGGGTTTCCACTCCGAGGTATTCGAGCAGCAGGTCGAGGGGGGTGGAGTAGAAGCCCGAGTGCTTGGGCTTGAGGACGAAGTAATCCTCCTCATCCGGCCGGAGTAACTCGACGATCGGCCGGCCGCGCACACCGTCGTGCAGGCAATGTTCGACCTGGGCGTTGAAGTCGGAGCGCCAGCGGCCGAAATTGTCGTTGGCGTAGATGACCGGCAGGCCCGCCAACCGGGCGCGGCGTTTCAGGTCATGAA
>JAEUIF010001220.1 GCA_016795185.1 Planctomycetia bacterium
CACGCCCTCGGAGTACCGAGGGACGTGCCACCCAAGTGAAGCCTTGCGCAACAGGTCGCTTGATTTTGCATTAGCGGGCGGCGGTCGCGGGCGTCATGCCCGCTTTCGTCTTGCTCCAGCTTTCCAGGGCGGCGGTCGTCAGTTGCTCTTCCCAGCTCTCGCGGTTGTCGAGCAGTTCGGTAGCGAGTTCGTTGCGGGGTTGCTCGGCCTTTGGCAAGTCGGCCAGCACGTCGAGGCGTTGCTTCAGCGGCGGCACGTCGGCCTGCGGCGCCTCGCCGGCCAGGGCTTCGCGCCGCGCGTTCTCGCGCTGCGACTCGGTCACCGCCAGGTGGGCGAACTCCTTCGCATCCTCGCCCGTGGCCTGCGGGCCGCAGAGGTCGTCCCAGGCGAGGTACATGTTGCCGAGGTCCGGGTCTTGCGCGATCAGTTCCCGCGCCAGTTCGCGCAGCTGCGTTTCATAGAGCGGAGCGTCCACGTTCAGCTTGCGCAGCGCCTCGGCGGTCACGTCGCCGCCCTGTTGCTCGCCGGCCAGGCGGTCGGCCAGCAGCGTCCGCGCCCGCCGGTAGCCTGCGGCAAAGCGGCGAAACGCGGCGTAGTAGAGCCAGAGAAACAAGAAGAACGGATTGAGATAGTTCGTCCCGCCGCCGTAAGCCCACATGCCGGCGAACGAATCGTCGATGGCCAAGCTGCGCGCTTCCAGGAACCTGTCGGCGGCGGCGTCATTCTTGCGAAAGCGCGCGAAGCGTTGCGTCAGCACCGCCGCCAGTTCGCCCACGGTGAGCAACCGCAGCGCCGTGTAGCCAACGGTCAGCACGCGACGACGACTGCCCATAAGTCCGAGAAAGCGCGGCGCGTCCGTGTGCAGCGCGATCCCGGCTCCCCAGGCCAGGCGGACTTCGGCGACAGGTTCGGCGCCTACCCGCAGGGCGACTTCATTGACCAGTGCGGTCAGTCGGGCGACGTCCGCGCCCGTGGCACTGATGCCAAGGGACGCTCTCCGCGGTGTGCGGAACGACAGGTCGAGCGCAATTCCGAAAAGGATACTGGTGATGGCTCCAACGATGAACAACTGCACTCTGGGTTGACTGAATAGTAGCACGATCACGCCGATGTTCAGACCGACGACTGCCACCAGCATCACGAACAGGACTACATAAAATAGCCAGAGGGCAAGAGCGAGTGGACGAGTGGACGGGCTGGTTGTTCTACTCTGCGCTTGGTGGCTGCCCAGGCCAGTCATCAAGCCCATGACTCCCACGACGAATGCAAAGAATCCCGCGACAGTCCAAAGGAAGACCCGCTGCAAGCGCGCTTCTGTCGCGCCCTTCTCAATCTCCGGCACCAACTTACTCAGCTGAAACGGTTCGAGTTCCCCGCTGCTCCCGTCGCGGATGTGGATGACGACCGTCGCGGGATCGGTGCCCAGTTCCCGGGCGCGCGCGAACTCGGCAAGTGCTGCTTCGTATTCGTCGTTCAGGTACAGCCCGAGGCCGTGCATCACGACCAGCCGACCGTCCTTCGGGAATAGTTCGGCCAGGTAGCGCAGGCACTCGATCTTTGTCTGCACCACATCGCCCCCGCGGCGCGGGTTGCGCAGGATGTTGTCGGCGACGATGTTGGCCTGGGTCGCGGCGACCACCTGGTCCACGACCGCGCCCTGTTCCCTGGCCCGCGCCACGGACTTCTCGGCTGCTGGTAAGTCCAGGCTGCCCAGCTGGCACATGGCCAGATAGCATTCGAGCGCCCCGATCTTGGGGTACTGCTGGATAAGTTCCTCCACTTGCTTGGCGCTGTCCTGATAGCTCTTTTCCGGGTTGGCCAGGATCGCGCTCGCCGCCTTCTGCACGACTTCGGGCGGCGCCTGCGACACTTCGCGCAGCACTTGCAGCAACAGCCCCTCGGCCAGCGCGGAGTAGCCTTTCGCGAGCGCGTGCTCGCCGGCCTGGTGGCGATGCGCCACCATCTGGTCGGCCGGCAGATGCTTGCCCGCTTCTTCCAGTGCTTTGAGGGCCAGGACGAAATGCGAACCGCCCTTGTCCGTGGGCACGTTGAGATTGTCCAGCCGCATGTAGACCTGGGCTTGCCGGCGATGCGCGAAGCCGAAATCGCTCTTGAGTTCCAGGCTTTTGCGCAGGGCCTGGTCGGCCTTCTTCGCTTCCGCGATGCGGTCGGCGTCCTTCGGCTCATCGAGATAGTACGAACTTGAAAGCAGGTACCAGGCCAGGAAGTCCTTGGCCAGCGCTTCGGGCAATTCGCCCTGGTCGTTGACCTGGGCGCGCACAAACTTGCGGCCCTCGTCGAAGGCGGGATCGGTCCCCTGCCCCTTGTCGTGGATCCAGCGCAGCAGACGCTCGCGCCACGCCGGCCAGGTTTCCAGGGTCAGCGGCTCGCGCTTCAGCAGATCGGCCACTTCGTCCTTGGAAGGGAACTTTTCCGCCGGCTTGTCCTTCTCCTTGTCCTGCGCGGGCGCGACCAGGCTGAAACAGAGCAGCAATAGTAAACAGCAACCGGCACAGCGCACACGGCGAGCAAGCATGGCGGCCTCGATGCGTAAGCGGGCGGACAACCTACCGTAGGTCAGGCTTTCCAGCCTGACACGATTGTCAGGCTGGAAAGCCTGACCTACATTTGGTCCAGTGGGCGGAAACGGGGGAACGATGAGGAGTATAAGAGAGGAGGAGAGCGGCGGATAGCGCTATTCCCGGTGCGCGGCGAGCGAGAACTGACGTTCATTCGGTGCCGTGAACACCGTCAGAGATTCCTGGCCTCCGCATGCCACAAGGTGTCAGGCAAACCGGTTGCGGCCTAGCAACCGCTTGGCCTGCCTGCCGCCCAGCAGCCCACGCAACCGCCCCAACCCAAACGCGACCCGCAGCAGGATTACCTCTGGAACAACCCGAACTGCTGGCGGCGCTGGCCGTGAATGGCCGAGTGGCACGTCCCTCAGGTTACATTAGCGCGCCCCCATGCGGGCGCGTAAGCTCCACCAGGAAGCTACGGAGTGCTCGATGCCATCACGACCTGGAAGCCGTTATTGCCGCAGTAGAATGTGATTCGCGCCAGACCGTGCCGTTCGTTCCTGGCACCATTTCATCCAAGCGGTGACCGGTTAATTCATGGGTTGGGAAGGCTTGGGCCGGTCCCCGTTGGCAGGGCATCTACCTCCTGGACCAGCGTAGCTGCATCGACAATGCGGCGAGTCGAGGATGCAAAATCATTCGGGTTCCGAGTCACAATTACGCCAATGCCGGCTTGCTCGGCTGCCGCGTCTTGGACCGCGTCTTCGTAGTCCGGCATGGCCCTGACGAGAGCCGCGCGCAACACGGCCTCATCGACCGGGCAGATTTCAAAGGTTGTCAGCAAGTCCGCAACTGCCTGACGAGCGGCGGGATTCCCCAATTGCTTTCGCACCAGGTAATAAATGGTCGGGATGGTGGTCGCGCAAAGACTGGCGCGTAGTTTTCCCGCTTCGACCCGGGTCCACAAGGCTCGAGCATCGACCACAAACGGCGGTCGATTGCAGAGCACGTCGAGGATGATATTGACATCTACCAGAACGCGCATTTATCGGTATTTTCCTTCCAGGTATTCACCGTATTCTTGCCGGGGGTTGCCTGGGTGTTCGGTCAGGATGCCGAGCAAGCGCGGCAAGGTGGATTCACGGGGGGGCGCGGCCGGTTCCTGCATCTCCAGCAGGATCGAGACGCTGCGAACCTCATGGGCCGCAGGCAAAGGCGCATCGCTGACTACCTGGCCGTTGCTCATACGCGCGGGAATCACCTTGATCATGGTCCGCTTCTCCAGCCGGAGTTTGCCTGGCGCGCCAGAGCCGATTCGCTGCTGGACAGGGTCCGCCTCACCCTTCAGTCTAAGACGCATGAGCCTCTGGCTCCAGTCCAAAGCCAGCCCCGTGGGGGCAGGGCCAACTCGACGCCCACAACCACGCCCTGGCCGCCCTGCGCTACCTGGACGAACGCCACCAGGCCTGCCTGCCGCCCAGCAGCCCACGCAACCACCCCAACCCAAACGCGACCCGCAGCAGGACTACCTCTGGAACAACCCAAACTGCTGGCGACGCTACCCGTAAAGGGCGAGGCGGCAGCCCCGTGGCGGTGGCGCTCGACAGTTCCACAGCGCAGCTCCAGCCGGTCACCGGAAAAACACGGCATCCAGGGCGATACGGGAGGATGATTGTCTGGATTTACCGCTGGGCAGGGTTTAAAGGTGGAACATGGCAACCGAAGCGAACAATGCCAACAAGTACGCCTCGGAGTACCCGCAACCGGTTGGTGCAGATAATTCCCATGCCCAAAAAGCGGCTGAGCCTATTCTGGAAAGACCAACTCGTCGGCTTCGTGAGCGACGCTTCCGTTTCCGACTTTCCCTGGGTTTGCGGCAAGTTCACCGTGTGTCCGATTCCCAAGGAACTCCGAGCAGCGCTGGAGTACATCCATCGGGAATCCAACACGGATGATGGTTTACAGGACTGGCCGTTCCCCGAGGAATTCCTGGATCATTGGAAAATCGTTCAGTCGGACGAAACAGCGAGGGAGACTTCGCCACCCATCATCGACTTCAAGAAAGGCATCATCGACTGGCGATAACAGTCACGCGAGTCAACGCACACCGGGCTACCCTTCATAGATCCGATACCCCTTCGCGCGCGCGAAGTCGAGCACGCCGCGTTCGGCGAGCAGCTTCTGAGCGGCGGCGCGGGCGGCCACCGAGCGCTTGACCGCTTCCTCACGTTGCTTGACGCCGCCCGCGGAGCCCCAGGCGTTGCCGCCGGGCTTCCACGTCGAACTGGATTGGGCGACTTGCACCTTGGCGGTGAGGTACTCGCGCGTGGCCGCTTCGAGCGGGTCCGCGTCGTTGAGCCAGTTCGGCTGCGTGCCGTTCTTCAGCGTCACGGCTTGCAGATTGACGCTCACGCCGGGCACTTCAACGAACGCCAGGGCAATGGCGCAGGCCAGATCGCGGGGCAACACGTTCAGGATCAGGTCGGGTCGCATCGGGTAAACTCCGGTTCGAGAGCGGGCCGG
>JAEUIF010001221.1 GCA_016795185.1 Planctomycetia bacterium
CACGCCCTCGGAGTACCGAGGGACGTGCCACCCAAGTGAAGCCTTCCGCAACAGGTCGCTTGATTTTACACTGGGTTGGATCGGCAGACGCACGCCTCGATGCAACAGACGACTACCAATCGCCATCAGGGCGCTTATCCATAGTAAACATCAAGTAAACAAATAACGGTCGCTCGCCGTGAATCGTTCCCGTCGCTCTGTCCCAATGACTGAACGCGATCTGCTTCTGGCAGCCGAGAAGTACGGTCGCAAAGATTTGCAGCGTAAATATTTGCATCGAGATACGCCCGGTGACCTCCGAAGCGTGGCCGCTTAACCGGCCCGCCACGGACCAGTTGCCATACTTTGAGGCGCTTTTTCTCCCATCCCGGTACATTTCGTGCTTTACTAGAGCATCGCTCCGACCTGCCACAGCCTGAAGTTCCCGCCTTCGCTACGGGGTGCTGTCCTATGTCTGTTTCGCTGCGCTTCCTCGCGGCCGTCGTCCTGTTGACGGGCGCTTTTCTGGCGTACGTGCGTACCGCCCCGCCCTCGACCTCGGCGGCGGAGCACGGCAAGTTCTTCGAGAAGGAAGTGCAGCCGATCTTGCAGGCCCAGTGCCTGTCCTGCCACGGGCCGGAGAAAAAGGTCCGCGGTGGGCTGCGCCTGACGACGCGCGAAGAACTGCTGAAAGGGGGCGACAGCGGCCCGGCGATTTCAATCGAGAAGCCCGAGGAGAGCCTGTTTCTGAAGGCAATTCATCATCAAGAGATGAAGATGCCGCCCAAGGGCAAGTTGCCCCAGGCGCAGCTGGAAGTGCTGACGAAGTGGATCAAGCTCGGCGCGCCCTGGTCCGAGGCCGCCGTCGCGAAGCATCACGGCCCGCCGCCCGTGGACGACCGCGCTCGCGCGTTCTGGTCGTTCAAGCCGGTGGTCCGTCCCGCACTGCCTGCCGTGCGGGATGCCGACTGGGTCAAGAACCCTATCGACGCCTTCATTCTCGCCAGGCTCGAAGCCGCCAACTTGACCCCCGCGCCGCCGGCCGAGAAGCTGGCCCTGCTGCGCCGCGTCACCTACGACCTGACCGGCCTGCCGCCGACGCTGCCCGAGGTCGAAGCGGCCCTCGCAGACCAGTCGCCAGACTGGTACGACCGGACCGTCGACCGCCTGCTGGCCTCGCCGGCCTACGGCGAGCGCTGGGCGCGGCACTGGCTCGACCTGGTCCGCTACGCCGAGAGCAACAGCTTCGAGCGCGACGGCACCAAGCCTTATGTCTGGCGCTATCGCGACTACGTGATCCGCGCGTTCAACAACGACCTGCCCTACGACCAGTTCATCCGCGAGCAACTGGCCGGCGATGAACTGGACCGCGTCACCACCGACAGCCTGATCGCCACCGGCTTCTATCGCCTCGGTCCCTGGGACGATGAACCCGTGGACGCCACCCAGGCGCTCTACGACGAACTCGACGACATCGTCTCCACCACCGGCCAGGTGTTCCTCGGCCTGACGGTCGGCTGCGCCCGCTGCCATGACCACAAGATCGACCCGTTCCCCCAGAAGGACTACTACCGCCTGCTCGGCTTCTTCCACGGCTTCCGGCGCTACGGCCTCCGCAGTCACGAAACCGTGGTCGCGGCCTCGCTGCGTTCGATTGCCAGCGCGGAGGAGCAGGCGCAGCAAAAGGAACAGGCCGACGCCCACCAGCAGAAGATTGTCGCCGCGAACGCGGCACTGAAGGCCATCGAGAACGAAGTGCAGCCCAAGCTCAAGGGCGGCGAACGGGACGACTTCAAGTACGAGCAGAACCGGCTGGCCATTCTCCGCAAGAACACGCCCGCCCTGCTCAACCAGGAAACCTTCGACCGTTACGCGAACCTTCGCCGCGAACGCGACAAGCTGGAGCGCACCAAGCCCAGTTCCATGGCGATGGCCCTGTGCATCACCGAGGAAGCGAAGGTACGCGAAACCTTCGTGCTGATGCGGGGCAACCCGGCGGCCAAGGGCGACCGCGTGGAACCGGGCTTCCCGCAGGTGCTGGGCGGCGCGACACCGGAGTTGCCCGCACCCGCCGCCACGGCGAAGACCGCCGGCCGTCGCCGCGTGCTGGCCGACTGGATCGCCAATCCCGCCAATCCGCTTACCGCGCGCGTCATGGTCAACCGCCTCTGGCAGCACCACTTCGGCCGGGGCCTGGTGCGCTCGGCCAGCGACTACGGCTACCGGGGCACGCCGCCGACGCACCCCGAATTGCTCGACTGGCTGGCGAGCGAGTTCGTCGCGCGCGGCTGGAAGCTCAAGGAGATGCACCGCCTGATCCTGACTTCCAACGCCTACCGCATGGCCTCACAGCCCAACCCGGCGGCCCAGGCCCGCGACGCCGAGAACGATCTGCTCTGGCGCTTCGAGCTGCGCCGGCTGAGCGCTGAGGAAGTCCGCGATTCCATCCTCGCCGTCAGCGGCAACCTCAATCCGAAGATGGGCGGGCCGAGCATTCACCCGACCATCCCGAGGGAAGTGCTCGCCGGCCAATCGAACCCCGGCACCAACTGGGACCTGAACTGTCCGCCCGCCGAGCGCGCCCGCCGCAGCGTCTACGTCCATGTCAAGCGGTCGCTGGCGGTGCCGGTGCTGTCGGCCTTCGACGCCGCCGACACCGACGGCAGCTGCCCGGTGCGTTTCACGACCACGCCGCCGACGCAGGCCCTGGGACTGCTCAACGGCGACTTCGCCAACGAGCAGGCGAAGCTCTTCGCGGCCGACCTGCGCAAGCAAGCCGGCGACGATGTCAATGCCCAGGTCAAGCTGGCCCTGCGTCGCGTCACCCAGCGCGAGCCCAGCGCCCGCGAGGTCGAGCGCGGCCTGCGCTTCCTCTCGACGATGCAGGCCGCGCACAAGCAATCGCCCGATGAGGCGCTAAAAGCCTTCTGCCTGCTGGCGCTGAACCTGAACGAGTTCGTTTACCTCGACTGAGTATTCGGCCCCTCGCCCCTGGCGG
>JAEUIF010001245.1 GCA_016795185.1 Planctomycetia bacterium
GCCATGCTTGGGCGGCGACTGCCAGTGATCAGGTACTGCCGGTGCCACCGCCCAAGCATGTTGGTGTCAGCGATTCCATGCTTGGGCGGTGGCACCGATACTTCATTCTTCACCGGCGAGAGCCGCCCAAGCATGGCACCCGCGATACACCCCATTTGGTTCCGTCGGTTAAACACCCGCCGGCACGCGGCGTCGCGGTGGAGCACGGGCGGTTCTCGACCTTGATCGAAAAATCTGCCTTCGTTACACTCTGCCCACCCTACCGATTCGCGTTTCTTCACGGAGGTCGCAAGGATGCGTTCGCTCGTCGCGCGCTTTCAGGGCTGGTGGGCTGCCGTCCACGAGGAAAATGCCGAGGCCATCGAGCAGACGCCCGTCGCGTGGACGCGCTGGGCTATTCTGCTGGCCAGCACCCTGGCACTGTACACCGAAATGGTCATGATCCGCTGGCACGCCACCAGCGCGCACGTCTTCGCCATTTTCAAGAACGTCAGCCTGCTGTCGTGCTTCCTGGGGCTGGGCATTGGCTTCGCGCTGTCGTCGCGCAAGCGGGCCATCAGCATGGCCGCCTTTGTGCCGGTGCTGGCCTTGCAGGTGCTGCTGTTCGCGCTGATTGCTTCCACCATTGGCGGCGAGCGCGTCAACCCGGTGGCCGAGCAACTCGTGATGGGGTTGCAGGGCCACAAGTGGAGCTGGTGGCACATGATCGGCGGCAACCTGTTTCTCGCCGGCATTTTCGTGCTCAACGCGAACATGTTCGTGCCGCTCGGCTATGTCAGCGGCCGACTGATGAACCGCTTGCCGACATTGCAAGCGTACTCGCTCAACCTGATTGGCTCGCTAGCCGGCATCGGCCTGTTCTTCCTGATTTCACTGGTCTGGAGCCCGCCCGCCGTCTGGATCGGCCTGGCGGTGCTGCTGGCCGTGCCCTTCCTCTGGGGCCACACGCGCATCACGATGGTTTCGGTCGGCAGCATGGCCCTGGTGCTGCTCACCCTGGGCGCGATGGGCAAGCCGGACGAACGCAGCTACTACTCGCCCTATCAGGTCATCGCGCTGCGCCTGCCGAAGCCCTGGGAGCCGGAAGCGACCTGCACCATCAAGGTCAATCACGCGTTTTTCCAGGACATTATTGACTGCTCGCCCCCGGTGGTGGCACGCAGCCAGGCGCACGCGGAAGCGGCCGGTTATTACGCGCTGCCATACAAACTGCGGCCGGACGCGGGCGACGTGCTGGTGGTCGGCGCGGGCGCGGGCAACGACGTGGCGGCGGCCCTGCGCCACGGCGCGACGTCCGTGACCGCCGTCGAGATCGACCCTGCCATCCAGTACCTGGGCCGGCGTTTGCATCCCGAACGGCCGTATCAAGACCCGCGCACCATTCCCGTATTGAACGACGCGCGCAGCTACCTGCGACAAACCGATCAGCGCTACGACACGATCATTTACGGCCTGCTCGATAGCCATACGAACCTGGGCGCGATGACCAACGTCCGCCTGGACAGCTTCGTCTACACGGTCGAGGGCTTCCGCGAGGCGATGGCCTGCCTGAAGCCGGATGGTCTGGTCGTCTGCTCATATCTGGTGATGGACCAGTCGCAGGCCGACAAGCTCTATGCCATGCTCCACCAGGCGTATCCGGAGCACGAGCCGCGCGTCTTCGCCGCGCCGCGCGGCCTGGTGTTCGTCAACGGTCCCGGTTTGAAGCAACTGCCCGCGAAGCTGGCGAACATTCCCGAAGTGACGCGCACCTATCGGGAGAAGACGGCTAACGCGGAAGTGGCCACGGACGACTGGCCCTATTTCTACATGCAGAAGCGGACCTATCCGATCACCTATGCCGTGATGATCCTGTTCCTGCTCGGCGTGTCCGCCTGGATGGTGCGGCGGCGGCTCGGTTCGGTCCAGCTGACCACGGCGCGGCAGGGCGTCTATTTCTTCCTGGGCGCTGGCTTCATGCTGATCGAGACCAAGGTCATCACCGAGCTGGGCCTGGTGCATGGCAACACCTGGTCGGTGATCGCCGTGGCCATCACGGGTATTCTCATCATGGGCTACCTCGCTAACCTGTGCATCGGCCGCTGGGGCGCGCTGCCGCGCGTGCCGGCTTTCGTGCTGCTCGGCGTGGCCCTCGCCGCGGGCTTGCTGACCACGCGCCTGGCGATGGCCGGGTATGTGTTGCCCATGAACAAGCTGCTGCTGCCCGTGGTGCTGACCGCGCCACTGTTCTTCGCCGGCTTGATCTTCTCCGGCGAACTGACGCGCGGCGGCGGCATCGGCGACGCCATCGCCGCCAACCTCTTCGGCGCGATGCTCGGCGGTTTCCTCGAATACAACTCGATGTACTGGGGCCTGACCAGCCTCTACCCGCTGGGCATGACGCTCTACGGTCTGGCCCTGGTGTGCGCCGTGGTCGATCAACGGCAAGCGACGAGTACGCCGGCTGCCGACGGCGCAGCGACCGAAGCGCCGCGCAGCGAGGCGGCGTAGCCCGGACTGGTCCGAGTAATGCGAAAAGTACAACAGCCCGCCGCACGGCTTATGGCCGCGCGGCGGGCTGTTGTCGTTTATGGCTTGTTCGTAGTTCCGCCT
>JAEUIF010001265.1 GCA_016795185.1 Planctomycetia bacterium
CTGCTGGTTGACCGGCCCCAGGTCCGCCGTTTCCAGGTAAGCGGCCCAGCGTTGATTGAAGTGCGTCACGCTCGCGCGCAACTCGGCCAGGGCGCTGCGCCAGGCCCGCTCGGAAGTGGTCGGCGCGACCGGGGCGCGCAACTGCGGTTGCAAGTCCACCGTCATCTGTTGCAGCGCTGCGATGTCCGGCTGTGGCAGCAGCGATTGCAGGGCTTCCCAGTCGCCGACAAGAGCGTGCAGCGTGCCGAGGTGGATGCGGACCATGACCAGCCACTCGTCGCGCCGGTGCCGGCATTGCGCCAGCAGGTCGTCGAGCGCCCGCTGCACGCGGTCGGCACGGCGCATGAACGCCGGCGGCCCGTGCATGGCGAGCGCCTGCTGAAAAATCTTCTGCTCGGCCTGGTTGCCGAGGATGGGAGTTTCGTCCACGATTGGTTCACTCTTCGATGCAGACCACAGGCAGCGCTTCCGAGTATTCGTGGGCCGATTCGTGCTCTGCATCCATGCTGCCAAACGCGAGTGCGATGAGTCAAGCGCAGCCGTGCATTTTGGCGGACACAGAGTCAAAAACCCCAATAAAAACACCCTGTCTGCCAGGGGGAGAACTTGGCGGACAGGGTGGGGGACGCAGCCGCGAGCGGTGCAAGACCGCTACTTGGTCGCCACTTTCATGTTCAAGACCTTCACCAGGAAGGCCCACTGGTCGGCGATTTCCTCGATGATCTTCGCCGTCGGCTTGCCCGCGCCGTGGCCTGCCTTGGTTTCGATGCGCGCCAGCACCGGGGCCGGTCCGGCCTGGCACTGCTGCAACTCGGCGATGAACTTGAAGCTGTGGCCGGGCACCACGCGGTCGTCGGTGTCGGCGGTCGTCACCAGCGTGGCGGGGTATTTCGTGCCCTTCTTCAGGTTGTGGTACGGCGAATAGGCGAACAGCGCCTTGAACTCGTCGGCGTTGTCGGACGAGCCGTAGTCATCGACCCAGAAGCGGCCGGCGGTGAATTTCTGGAAGCGGAGCATGTCCATGACACCCACGGCCGGCAGGGCGGCACCGAAGAGTTCCGGGCGTTGCACAAGACACGCCCCTACGAGTAAGCCGCCGTTGCTGCCGCCCTGGATGGCGAGCTTTTCGGAGCGGGTGTACTTGTTGGCGATCAGCCATTCGGCGGCCGCGATGAAGTCGTCGAAGACGTTTTGCTTCTGGAGCTTGGTGCCGGCCTTGTGCCAGTCCTTGCCGTACTCGCCGCCGCCGCGGAGGTTGACCTGCACGAAGACGCCGCCCATTTCCACCCAGAGCAACCGGCTGACCGAGAAGCCGGGCGTCAGCGGGATGTTGAAGCCGCCGTAGCCGTAGAGCAGGGTCGGGTTGGTGCCGTCGAGCTTCATGCCCTTCTTGTGCGTGATGAACATGGGCACCTGGGTGCCGTCCTTGCTCTTGGCGAAGACCTGCTTGACCTCGAAGTCGTCTGGGTTGAACTTGACCTTCGCCTGCCGGAACAGCGTGCTCTTGCCGGTGATGAGGTCGTAGCGGTAGGTGCTCGGCGGCGTGGCGAAGCTGGAAAACGAGTAGAAGGTCTCCGTGTCGGTGCGCTTGCCGCCGAAGCCGGAGGCGCTGCCAATCGTCGGGAAATCCACCTCGCGGATGAAGTTGCCGTTCATGTCGAACAGCTTGACCTGGGTGCGGGCGTCCTTCAGGTAGGAAGCGACGAACAGGTTGCCCACCAGGCCGACGCCGCGCAGGTTCTCCTTCGACTGCGGGATGATCTCCTTCACCCCCTCACCCCCGACCCCTCTCCCGCCCGAGGAGAGGGGGGAGAACTTGCGCGTGTCGATGGCGATCAGCCGGCCGCGCGGCGCGTCGAGGTCGGTCTTGAAGTAGAAGATCGGCCCTTCGTTGCCGATGAAGGAATACTCGTTGTCAAAATTCTCGATCAGGTCCACCGGCATCGCCAGCGGTTCGGACAGGTCCTTGTAGGTCACGCGATACTTGGCGTCGGTGCCCTTCCAGACGGTGATGATGAGGTACTTGCCGTCCTCGGTCACATCGGAGGAGAAGCCCCATTCGGGGTTATCGGGCCGCTTGTAGACCAGCACGTCATCGCTCTGCGGCGTGCCGAGGCGGTGGTACATCAGCCGCTGGTTCAGGTTCAGGCTCTGAAACTGCGCGCCGGCCTTCGGTTCGTCGTACCTGCTGTAGAAGAAGCCGCGGCCGTCGGGCGTCCAGGCAGCGCCGCTGAACTTGACCCATTTCACTTCATCGCTGAGCGGCTTGGCGGTGGCAATGTCCAGCACCTTCCAGGTGCTCCAGTCGGAGCCGGCTTCCGACACGCTGTAAGCCAGGTACTTGCCGTCGTCGCTGACCGAGGTCGCGCCCAGTGCAATGGTGCCGTCCTTCGACCAGGAATTCGGGTCGAGCAGCACGCGCGGCTCGGCGTCGAGCGAGTCCTGCGTGTAGAGGACCGACTGGTTTTGCAGACCGTCGTTCTTGGTGTAGAAGTAGCGACCGCCAGCTTTCGACGGCGTGGAGAATTTCTCGAAGTTCCAGAGGTCCGTGAAGCGTCGCTGAATGTACTCCCGCTCGGGGATGGTCTTCAGGAAGGCCGTCGTGACCTTGTTCTGTTCCTCGACCCAGTCGGCGACTTCCTTGGACTTGCGCACGTCGTCTTCGAGCCAGCGGTACGGGTCGAGCACCTTGACGCCGTGATAGACGTCGGACTGCTCGACGCGCTTGGTGTTCGGGTACTTGAGCGGCGCATCGGCCGCGACGGCAACGGAAAGCATCGTGATGGCACTCAGGACCAGCGTGAAAGCGCGATACATTCGGCGCATGGCAAGCTCCTTGGTCGGCGTACCACTTCCGTAGCCCCTCGCCCCTTGCGGGAGAGGGGTTGGGGTGAGGGGCCATCATTCGTGCTGCCGATGAGACTACCCCTCACCCCAACCCCTCTCCCGCAAGGGGCGAGGGGCATTTCGTTGTGGATTGCTATTGAGTCTACTCCGGATTGCCCCGTTTGTCAGCTTCAGTCGAACTTGACTGGTCTGCCGAGGTCTGCTTCAATTACGCTGCCTGCCAGGAGGAGGATCGCGCAGGCGTCTCACCAGGAATGGATGCCTTCATGCCGTGCTTCACCGCCGACATTCCGGTCGTGCTGTTTGCGTATGCCCGCCCTGCTCACCTGGCGCGCACGCTCGCCTGCCTGCGCGGTGAAGGCATTCCCCTCCTCTACGTCTACAGTGACGGTCCTCGTACCCCTGTGCAAAGCGAAGTCGTCGATACCGTGCGCCGCCTGGTGCGCGACATCGATTGGTGTCCTGTCGAAATCGTCGAGCGCGACGAAAACCTCGGTCTGGGCCGGTCGATCCGCAGCGGCGTGGGTGAAGTGCTGCAACAGCACGAAGCGGCCATCGTCTTCGAGGACGACCTGATCTGCGTGCCCGGCACCTATCGCTATCTGGGCACCGCGCTGCAACATTATCACGATTGTCCGCAAGTGATGAGCGTGGCGGGCTGGACGCATCCGCGCGTCAATCCGCAGCCGGACGCGACGCAGCCCTACTTCGACGGCCGCGCCTGCTGCTGGGTTTGGGGCACCTGGCGGCGCGCCTGGCAGGGCATGGAGCGCGACGCGCTCTCGCTGATGCGCGCGTGCGTGGCCCGCGGCGATGACCCGGCTCGCTACGGGGCTGACTTGCCGGCGATGGCCGAGGTCGAAGCGAGCCGTAATATCTGGGCCGTGCGCTGGATTTTTCATCATCAACTGCAACGTGGGCTGTGCGTCCGTCCGCCGTGGAGCCTGGTCGACCATCTCGGCTTCGACGAGCAGGCGACCAACGCGCGCGGGGCCGACGTGTGGGCCAATCCGCCGCTGCGGGCCTGTCCACCGCTGCCCAAGGAATGGCCCGCGCCAGTGGAACACCCGAACTGCGCCAGGCTCTGGCAAGCAGCCTGCGTACCGACGGTGACGCCCGCGGTCTCGCGCAGTTGGTGGCGGCGCATTCAACGCATGTGCGACCTCACGTTCAAGGGGGCCTAGTGCGGATGCAACAGACATCTTGCTCAATCGGAGGTTTGGGTGCCATGCCCACGGCTTTGCGTGGGCATGGAAGCGTCGCAGGCTTCCCATGCCCACGCAAAGCCGTGGGCATGGCACCCAGAAGGACTGTCTGTTGAGCAACAACTCCCTTGAGATTGCACTAGCCATGACCTCCGCTGCGCTCCTGAAATCGCTGACGCCGCCCGCGCTCTGGGGCCTGGCAAAGCGGTTGCGCCCGACCGAGGGGAGCAAGCCCGAATGGGAATACGTGCCCGAAGGCTGGCAGGCTGCGCAACGTAACGAAGACATTCAGGGCTGGGACGTGGCTTCCGTGGTTGAGGCCTATCGCGCGGACTGGCCCGGCTTCCTGCGCAACCTCGCTGGGACTGGCCCGCTGGGACTCGCGCCGGAATCGGCCGCGGCTGGGCGCGACAACCCCATCCTGCACAACATCGTGATGAGCTTCGGCTACGTGCTGCTGCGGGCGGCAGGCCGCAAGGACGCCATCTCCGTGCTGGACTGGGGCGGCGGTCTGGGGCACTACTACCTGCTGGCGCGCACGCTCGCTCCGGAACTACGTCTCGAATATCACTGCAAGGATGTGCCGCTGCTGACGGCCGAGGGCCGGCGCTGGCTGCCAACCGTGAGTTTCCACACGGACGATGCTTGTCTCCAGCGCACCTACGACCTGGTGCTCGCCAGCGGTTCGCTGCAATTCGCCGAGGACTGGCAGGCCACGCTTGGTAAGCTGGCCGGGGCGGTGGGTAGCCTCCTCTATGTGACAAACCTGCCCTTGGTGGAAAAAGCCCGGTCGTTTGTCTTCGTGCAGCGACCGTATCGTTTCGGCTACGACACGGAATACCTGGGCTGGTGTTTGAATCGCAGCGAGTTCCTCGACACAGCTGCTGCCAGCGGCCTGACTCTGTTGCGTGAGTTCGTGGTTGGGCATCGCCCAAACATCGTCGGCGCGCCCGAGCAGAACGAGTATCGCGGTTTCCTGTTTCAAAAGACCATGTGAACACCTGCTCGCGGCTTGGCTTGCACCATGCTCGACTTGCTCCGACAACTTGAAGTCCATCCCGTGCTGGTCGATGTCGGCGCGGCCGGTTCGCCGCCCGCCGTGTGGGAACCCATCGCGCCGCGCTCCGTTTACGTGGGCTTCGATCCGGCACCCGCAGGCAACGAAGCGCGGGCACTGGACCGCTACTCACGGGCACATTTGATCGAGCGCGCGGTATCACCCACAGGGGCTGCTGCCGAGTTGCCGCTCTTCATTACCCGGTTGCGTTGCTGTTCGAGCACCTTACCGCCACGGCAAGCCGCACTGGGCGATCATTCCTTCGCTCCGCTTTTCGAGGTGGAACGGGAAACCATCATCGAGGCTGTCTCGCTGGCCGAGGCCCTGACCAGCCACGGCCTACAGCGCCTGGATTGGCTGAAGGTCGATTCCCAGGGCACGGACCTAAGCATCTATCGGAGCCTGCCCGGTGCCTTGCGCCGCACCGTCCTGGCGCTTGACATCGAACCGGGCCTGATCGACGCCTACGCGGGAGAAGACCTGTTCGCGGATTGCCATGCGGCGCTGACGGCCGAGGGTTTTTGGCTTTCGCGCCTTGACCTGCAAGGTACGCAACGCATCCGCCAGACAACCCTTGAACACCTGTGTCGGATGCGGCCCGACCTGAGCCCTGAACACTTGCAGCAACACTTGCGACCCAGCCCTGGCTGGTGCAACGCCCGCTATTTGCGCACGATTCCCTGGCTGCACGAACACGCCGCCCCGCCAAGTGACGGGCTGTTGTTGGGTTGCTTCGCCTTGCTGGATCAGCAACCGGGTTTCGCGCTGGATGTGGCTCTCGATTTACGACAACACTTTGGGACCGAGCCGCGGATCGACGCGCTCCACGATACAGCGATAGCGCAACTGCTGGGGCCGTGTGAGACGCCGCGTCGGTGGCTGCGCCGCCTGACGCGCGGCGTCGGTGAACTGGCACATGCACTGCTGTCCTGAGCGAGAGTTGCCATGCACACCTCACCGGCAGCGGCATTCGACAGCGCCCGTGTGTTGATTACCGGCGGGCTGGGTTTCATTGGCTCCAACCTGGCGCGGGCGCTTGTCGATTTGAGCGCGCGCGTCACGCTGGTTGATAGCCTGGTGCCGGAGTACGGTGGTAATCTGCGCAACATTCACGGCATCGAGGACCGAGTGCGGGTCAACATCTCCGATGTGCGCGACGAGCACAGTATGCGGTACCTGATCCAGGGCCAGGATTTTCTCTTCAACCTGGCCGGTCAGACTTCGCACATGGACTCGATGAAAGACCCGTACACCGATCTGGAGATCAATTGCCGGGCACAACTCTCCATCCTGGAAGCGTGCCGCAAGTACAACCCGCAAGTACGCATCGTTTTCGCCAGCACCCGGCAGATGTACGGGCGGCCCGAACGGCTGCCCGTGGATGAGGACCACTTGTTGCGGCCCGTCGATGTCAACGGCATCAACAAGATGGCGGGCGAGTGGTATCACATTCTATACAGCCAGGTCCACGGCCTGCGGGCCTGCGCCCTGCGGCTCACCAACACCATCGGCCCGCGCATGCGCATCAAGGATGCCCGCCAGACGTTTCTCGGCGTCTGGGTGCGACAGTTGATCGAAGGGCGGCCGTTCGAGGTCTGGGGCGGTGAACAACTGCGGGACTTCACCTATGTCGATGATGCGGTGTCGGCCTTTCTGGCGGCGGCCGTCAGTAACGCCGCCGTGGGCCAGACACTCAACCTGGGCGGCCCGAAGCCCGTGACGCTCAGCGAACTGGCGCGGCTGCTCGTGCAGGCCAATGGCGGCGCGGGCCAGTTTGTCGTCAAGCCGTTCCCCGCCGAACGGCAGCGCATCGACATCGGCGATTACTTTGCGGACTACGGGCGCATTCGCCGGCTGCTGGGCTGGGAGCCGCGGACTTCGTTGCGCGACGCACTGACACGGACCTTGGCCTACTTCCGCGAACACCGGGAGCACTATGTTTGACTCGCCTGCGCATCCTCCAGTCGCTCAGTCCGTCGTGACCGCCGATCCCGGTGCCAGCTATCGCGCGCATCGCGAGGAAATCGACGCCGCGGTGCGCTGCGTGCTCGAACGCGGCAACTACATTCTGGGCCAGGAAGTGTCCGCGTTTGAGAGCGAATTCGCCGCGTTTCTTCAGGTCGGCGAGGCCGTCGGCGTGGGCAGCGGCACCGATGCGCTGCACCTGGCGCTGCGCGCCGTGGGCGTCGGACCCGGCGACGCCGTGCTGACGGTGGCTCATACTGCGGTCGCCACGGTCGCCGCCATCGATCAAGCCGGTGCCGTGCCGGTGTTGGTCGAGGTCGATCCCGCGACCTTTACCATCGATCCCGGCGCGCTGGAGCATGCCATCCGCCGGCACCAGGCATCACTGCGGTTCAAGGCAGTCGTACCGGTCCATCTCTATGGCCGGCCCGCCCACATGCCGGAGGTGGTCCGCATCGCCGAGCGGCATGGCCTGTTCGTGATCGAGGATTGCGCTCAGGCGCACGGTGCCACTATTGCCGGACGGGCGGTCGGGGGGTGGGGGCATCTGTCGGCGTTCAGCTTTTATCCCACGAAGAACCTCGGGGCCTGCGGCGATGGCGGCGCGGTCGCGGGGAATCATCCGCGCCTGCTGGAGCGCGTGCGGTCGCTGCGGCAATACGGTTGGCGGCAGCGTTTCCAGAGCGAACGACCGGGCTTTAACTCTCGGCTCGACGAACTTCAGGCTGCCATCTTGCGCGTGAAGTTGAAGCACCTTGATCGAGAGAACGAACGTCGGCGCAGCTTGGCGGGCCGCTACGACCAACTCCTCAAGGGCACGGCCTGGCACACGCCCATCATCGCGCCGCCGATGCAATCGGTCTACCATCAGTACGTGATTCGTGGGCAGGAACGCGATGGGTTGCGTCGGTTCCTGAGTGAGCGCGGCGTGGACAGCGGCGTCCACTATCCCGTTCCCATCCACCTGCAACCGGGCTATCGACAAAAGGTGATCGTCGCCGGCAGCCTGCAACGCACGGAGGCCCTCTGCCGCGAGATTCTCAGCCTACCCATGCACCCGTACCTGACCGACGACCAGATCGCGCACGTGGCGCGGGCCATCGTGGAATTCGACTGCCAAAGGAATCAACAGCAAGGGGCAGCCTGACCGCAACGCGGGAAGCACGGATGTGACTTACGACTTCTGCACATACCTGGATCGGCATTACCTGCCGCGCGGCCTGGCGCTGGTCCGCTCGCTGCAACGCCACTGCCCAGACTTTCGCCTCTGGGTGCTTTGCTTCGACGACGACAGTCTGGCGATTCTCTCGCGGCTCCAGTTGCCGAATGTCCAGCCCGTCGGGCTTGCCGACCTGGAAGCCGCCGACTCCGCGTTGCGCGCTGTCAAACCGATGCGCTCGCGCGTCGAATACTATTTCACCTCTACGCCTTGCTGGCCCTTGCATCTCCTGCACCAACATGCCGACATCGAACTGCTCACCTACCTCGATGCCGACCTGTACTTCTTTGCCGATCCTGCGCCACTGTTTGCCGAACTGGCGAAGCGCTCGGTAGGCATCATCGAACATCGCTATCCGCCGCGCCTGGAATCGATGCGCCGGTGCGGCGTCTACCACGTCGGCTGGGTGAGCTTTCGGCGCGACGGCACTGGTCTGGAGTGCTTGCGCTGGTGGCGCGAGCGCTGCCTGGAGTGGTGCCATGATCGGTGCGAACCGGGCCGCTACGCCGACCAGAAGTACCTCGACGATTGGCCTGAGCGCTTTCCCAACGTCGCGGTGTTGCAGCATCCCGGTGCGAACGTGGGACCGTGGAACGCGGGCAGCTATCGCTTCAGCCGGGGCCGGCAGGGCGTGCTTGTCTCGGGGCAACCGCTGCTCTTCTATCACTTCCACGCGCTGCGGCAGGTGCAGCCCTGGTTGTTTCACGCGGACCTGACGGCCTACGGCATCCAGCCAACGGGAGTGCTGCGCGGGGAGGTGTATCGGCCGTATATTCGCGCGGTGACCGAGGAGGTTCAACGGCTGTCTGCCTGGATGCCGGCCGCAACCTTCTGCCGCACCCTGCGATTTCCGGAGGCAGCGCGCTCGGGGCCGCACTGGCTGCGTCGGCTGCCCGCGCTGCTCCGCGACGTCTCGCTGCCGTTTCGTCGCAGAATTCGCACACAGTATTTCTGGTCCCTGGGCTGAACGGGCCATGCTCACCATCTTTACCGTGCCCAAACCGTTCGCCGGGCACATTGGCGTCATTCAACGCAACGCCATTCGTAGCTGGCGGCGGCTCGAACCTGCTGGCCAGGTCATTCTGTGTGGCGCTGAACCTGATGTGCGCCCGGCGGCCGAGGAACTCGGCGTGCAGTGGTCGGCGGATGTGTGTTGCAATCGCTTCGGCACGCCGCTGCTCGATTCGGTCTTCCACCGGGCTGCCATGCTTGCCGAGCATTCGTTGCTCTGCTACGTGAATGCGGACATTATTCTTTTGCCCGATTTTCTTGATGCCGTGCGGCGTGTGCGACTCGATGCCTTCCTCCTGGTCGGCCAGCGCTGGGACGTGGACTTGCCGTTCCCCTGGGACTTCGATGAACAACACTGGGAATTGAAGTTGCGCCGGCATGTGGCTCGATGCGGAAAGCTGCACCGACCCGCGGGCAGCGATTACTTCGTCTTTCCACGGGATTGCGGTCTCGAAGCTTTGCCGGCGTTCGCCGTGGGCCGACAGGGCTGGGATAACTGGATGATCGCCAACGCCCGACAGCGCGGCGTGCCCGTCGTCGATACGACTTTTTGCACGACGGTCATTCATCAGAACCACGACTATGCGCACGTGCCGCTGGGCGACGGCCAATCGTATGCGGGCGTGGAATCGGCGGAGAACGCCCGGTTGCTCGGTCCAAACTTCATTCCGTGCAACCTCGCGTTTGTTACCCACCTGCTGCTGCCCATCGGCTTGCGGCCGCGCCCGCGACGGCGCTATTTGCTCAAGCGCCTGCGGCAGTGGTACGAGCGCGGCGGGCCGCTGCGGCGGCCGTTGCTGCCGTGGAGTCGCTTGCAGCGATTCGCGGAGGAGTTGCTGGTTTATCGGCACCTGGCCGCGGAGCGCTCGCCTCTGGCTCGCGGCTAAACGATGCCGGGCGCTCGCCGCAATCGTGAAGCCCATCTACAATTGCTGCTGAACTTGCCAGCCCCCCAGAGGTACACCATGTCCGATCCTGAAGCCGCGCGCACGTTGCTGCGCAATGCCCGGCGTGAAGCGGTGCTGACGCTGATCGTCTGGGCCGCCGCGCTGTGCTGGACCGTGGGCTATTGCTATCTGTTCGGCTACCGACACACCGACGACAGCTGGCTGGTGCAGCAAGGCTGGATTGGCGCACGTACTGATGCCGACTTCGCGCAGATCGCCGGCCTGCCAGACTGGGTGCTGTTCGGCATCTTGCTGCCCTGGCTGCTCTGCTCGACCTGGACCTTCTGTTTCGGGCTGTTCATCATGCGCGACGACGACCTGGGCGTCGAAGCCGAGGAGGACGTGCGCGATGGGGCTTGACCTCTCCTCCGAAAGCCAGCAAGTGCTGGTGGCCTTCGGCTGCTATCTGCTCGGCGTGGCGCTGCTCGGTATCGTGTCGCACCGCTTCTTGACGCGCGGCACCTTCGTCAAGGAGTACTTCCTCGGGAACCGCGGGCTGGGGGCCTGGGTGCTGGCGCTGACGGTGGCCGCCACCGCCATCAGCGGCGGCACGTTCATGGGCTTCCCGTCGTTGATCTACACCAACGGCTGGATCATGGCGCTGTGGATTTGCAGCTACATGGTCGTGCCGATCACCACCATGACGCTGCTGGGCAAGCGCATCAATCAGGTGGCGCGGCTCTCGGGCGCGGTCACCGTGCCGGATGTCTTCCGCGACCGCTTTCAGTCGCCCGCACTGGGACTGACGGCTTCGGGCCTGATCCTGCTGTTCCTGGCCTTCAACCTGGTGGCCCAGTTCAAGGCCGGTGGGCTCGTCATGAAGGAAGCGTTGCGGTTGCCGCCCGCTCCGGCGGAATTCCTCCGGGCCGTCCCCGACGAGGAACGCAACCTGGTGTTGACGTTTGGCCTGGCCGACGGCCGCGAGGAGCAGCAGAGAGTGCCGCTACCCGACGAGGCCGCGCGCTACGTGGCGGAACGCACCACGGTCAACGTTGAGGAACGGGAGGTCGTCGTCCATTTTCAGGTCGGTGAGCGGACGCTGAGCAAGCAGGTCAAATTCCCGCCGCAACGGCTCGCAGGGCGCTTCGACAAGGGCTATGTCATCGGCCTGGTGATCTTCGCCCTGACCGTGATTGGCTACACCACCTACGGCGGTTTCTGGGCCGTGACCTGGACCGACGTGCTCGAAGGTCTGGTGATGTTGTTCGGTATCGTGCTGATGGCTTTTCTCGCCGTGCGGGTCGTGCAGCCGATTCAGGGGCAGGACGGCGTCGAACTGCGCGGGCTGGCGGCGGCCACCGAGCATCTGCGGCAGCAAGACCCGGCGCTGGTATCGGGACCGGGGCCGAGAAATTACCTGCCGCTGGGCCTGGCGTTCTCGATGTTTTTGATGTGGTCGATGATGTCGCCCGGCCAGCCCAGCGGCATGGTGCGGATGATGTCGTTCAAGGACACGCCCAGCTTACGCCGTGCCCTGGTGCTGGTCGGTGGCTATTACTTGCTGACTTACGGCTGCCTGTTGGTGATCTTTGTGTGCGCCCGCTCCATCTATCCGACCGAGTTCCTGCGCGAGATCGGCACCGAAGGGCAGCCGGATAGCATCATGCCAGCCATGACGCGCCGCGTGGCGCATCCATTGGTGGCGGGCATGTTGCTGGCCGCGCCCTATGCGGCCATCATGTCCACCGTGGCCGCTTTTCTGCTGATGATTAGCTCCAGCCTGGTGCGCGACATCTATCAGCGGAGCATCAACCCGGACGCCTCGGAGAAGACCATCAAGCGCCTGAGCTACGCCGCCACCGGCTTGACGGGCCTGATCGTGATGATCGGCGCGCTGAATCCACCCGACTATTTGCAATACCTGATCGTCTTCACCGGCAGCGGCCAGGGCTGCTCGTTTCTCGCACCGATGGCCATCACGCTCTACTGGCAGCGCGCCACTCGGCAGGGAGTGCTGGCCGGCATGCTCGGCGGGTTCGCCGTGCTATTCGGGCTGTACGTGCTCGGCTGGCTCGGCGTCGGCGCGCCGCGCGCGAGCCGCTTCCTGCCGCTGGAACTGGGCGGCGTCGATCCGCTGGTGTGGGGATTGCTGACCTCCATCGTCCTGAGCATCGGCGTCAGCTTGCTGACGCGGCCGGACGAGGAACAGGCGAAGCGGTATTTCCCCTGAGACAAGCCGCTGGCGGCTTCGCCAGGGCGCTGATGGTTTTTGCGAAGCCGCCAGCGGCTTCAATACGTCGCCCGCCCGCCGCTGATGTCGTAGCATTGGCCCGTGGTGAAGCTGGCCTCGGCGCTGCTCAGGAAATGCACCAGCGCGGCCACCTCGTCGGGCCGCCCGGTGCGACCCATCGGAATACGCGACACCATGTAATCGATGGTCGATTGTGGAATGCCTTCGAGCAGCGGCGTGGAAATGACGGCGGGGGAGATCGCGTTCACCGTGATGTCGCCTTGGCCGGTGACTTCCTTGGCCAGCGATTTCGTGAAGCAGATCAGCCCCGCTTTGCTAATCGAATACGGTCCCAGTGAAGGGTTCCCTTCCTTGCCGGCGATGGATGCCACATTCACGATCCGTCCGTAGCGGCGCTGGAGCATGCCGGGCATCACCGCCCGGCACCAGAGCCAGGGTGCGGTCAGGTTCACGTTTAACACGCTCTCGAGGTCGCCGCGCTCCAGTTCCCAGGTCCGCGCTGCTTTGCCGGTGATGCCGGCGTTGTTGACCAGGATGTCGAGCGTACCGAGCGCGGCCAGCGACTTCTGAATGTCGGCCTCCGAGGTCACGTCGCCGACCAGCGACACGCCGTCGATGCTCTGCGCCACGGTCTGCGCCCGCCCGGCATCGCGGTCGAACACGCCGACGCGCGCTCCCGCCGCCGCCAGTCGCCGGCCGATGGCCTCGCCGATGCCCTGTCCGCCGCCCGTTACCAGGGCGGTCTTGCCGTCCAGCCGAAAGAAGGTGTTGGTATTCATGTGGTCCTATTGTCGCGAACCGGCGCGCGGGCGGCCACTCGCTCGAAGTAGTCGCGCAGCGCGGGGATCGATACCTCCAGGCTGTACCGCTCCTCGATCATTTGCCGGGCCGCCTGCCCCAGCGGACGAAACGCGGCGGGATCGCGCAGCACCCGCAGCGCCGTCGCGGCCAGGCGGTCGCTGTCGAACAGTGGCTCCAGCAAACCGTTCTCGCCCGAGCGGATCAATTCGCGCACGGGTTCCACGTCGCCGGCCAGCACCACGCAGCCTGTCGCCAGGGCGTCGAACAGGGACCACGACACGACAAACGGCACGGACAGGTAAACGTGCAGATCGCTCAGGGCGAAAACCTCGGCCAGCGCCGCCGGTTCGATGTGGTTCAGGAACACGAAGCGCGTGAGGTCGCAGCCGGTCTGCCGCACTGCCCATTGCTTGAAGGTCAGGTCGCCGGTGCGTAGGCCGTCCCAGCCGTAGTACACGGTTTCATCGCCGGCCACCACGAAGAGTACATCGGTCATTTCTTGCTGGATGCGCTGGGCCAGCCGCAGGAACAGGTCGAAGCCGCGCATCGATTCCAGGCCGCGCGCCACGAAGGTGACGATGCGCGTCGACTCGGCAACCGCGGCGCCGTTGATGAAGCGTGGCAGCGTGCGCGGCCGATAGAGCTGTGTATCGATGCCGTCGAAGTGGACGGCGATCTTCGACCAGAAGCGCCGCGGAAACGAGCGCTGTTGCCACAGCGTCGGCGCGTAGCCAGCGTCGCAGTCGGCCAGGTTCAGCAGTGTGGCTGCATTGATGCAACGGGGGAAGAAAGCCGCAGGCTCCACGGCAGGCAGATCGACGCGATAGGTCAGGTCGCGATGTTGGGGGGCGAAGTAGTATTCGCAGTAATCGACCAGCGGGCAATCAAGCAGGCCGCGCAGGAGCAGCGTCGGCGTCAGGCCGCCGTGGGCCACAACCAGATCGGGCCGCAATTGCGGATGGGCTCGCACCGCGTCATGGACGGCCTGGGCGGCCTGGAGGGTGCTGCCATACTGCTGCGGCCAGGGTATGGCAGTCTTGTCGGCCGGCGCGGCCGGGCGCGGTAGCGTGAGCAGGGTGAGCCGCTGGAGCATCTCGGGCGACGGTGTTGGGCAGCGCGACAGGTGTTCGACGAGGAACGAACATTGCCAGCCGTAGCGCGTCGTCAGTTCGAGGGCCAAGCGGCCGAACTGCGCGGGGAAAGCTCGATGAAGGAAGAGTACGCGCATGAGCGGGACCGAAATAGTGGTCAGGCTGCATCGAATTTCTAGCCGCCTTCGAGCATAATGGCCATGCCGCCCCAGGCGGAGACAGCAGAACCTCCGGAGTACCGCGCATGTCGGACCTATCGCCGTCCACCTACGACGAGGTGCCGTACGAGAGCTACCCCTTTCCACAAACGCACCCCGACCGGCTGGCGACGGTGGCCACGCTCTTCGGGCTGAAGCCGCCGCCGGTGGCG
>JAEUIF010001273.1 GCA_016795185.1 Planctomycetia bacterium
GACTGCCAGCACGAGGCGCCAGCGATGCTTACGATCCAGGTCACCAATCAGAAGCAGACCCAGCAGTTCGAGCATGCCAGCGGCCCGCTCGAATTCGGCCGCGGCCCCAAGCGCAAGTCGGAACGCTTCATCATCAACGACCTGTTCGTCTCGCGCGACCAGCTGCGCATCGAGGAACTGCCGCACAACCGGCTGCTCGCCGAGAACCTCTCGAACAAGCAAGAAGTGCTCCTGGCCGACGGCTCCAACATCAGCGTTGGCACGAAGCGCGAGGTGCCGTTGCCCGTGCGCCTGGTGCTCGGGCAGACCTTCGTCGATGTGCTGCCGGTGACGGCCGACGTGCTCGATCAGGGCGCGCTGTCCAGCGTCAGCCGGTCGCCGTCACTCGACGAGACGACCATAATCCTGAAGCCGCTCAAGGAACTGGGCGAGTCGCCGGCCCCGGAAATGCTCGCGCAGTGGCTGGAAACCATGATCCAGCTCCAGCGCTCCGTGGGCAGCATGAACGACTACTACAACCAGAGCGCCCGCGCCCTGGTCGAACTGATCGGACTGGATCAGGGGCTGACGCTCCTGCGCCGCGATTTCACGTGGGAAGTGGTGGGCCGCTGGCCGGAAGACCTGCCGGCCGAACCGCCCTACAGCCGGACGCTGCTCAGCCATGTCGCCGCCGAACGCCGGACCTTCTACCAGGACTTGAAGAAATGGCACTCGCAGAGCGACAGCCTGCGCGGCGTCGAGGCTGCCGTGGTGTCGCCGATCTTCGGGGCCAAGGATGAAGTCATCGGCGCGCTCTACGGTGTGCGCAGCCGGGAAATCTTGACCAAGGGCGGCATCCGGCCGCTGGAAGCGCAGGCCGTGCAACTGCTGGCGGCGAATATCGGCGTCAACCTGTCGCGCGTGCAGGCCATCCGCACCCAGGCCCAGCTCGAGCAGTTCTTCCCGCCCAACCTCTGGCAAGAGTTGCAGCGCGACCCCAGCCTGCTCGAAGGCCGGGAACAGGAAGTCACCCTGCTGGTGGGCCATCTGCGCGGCTACGCGGACATGGTCAAGCGCCTTGGCCCGTTCAAGGGCTGCCAGCTGGCACGCGACCTGATGGAGCGCGTCGGCGAGCGCATCCTGGAACAGAAGGGCGTGATCGTGGACCTATCGGGCGACGGCATCCTGGCGATGTGGAACGCACCGCTCAGCCAGCGCGACCACGCCCTGCTGGCCTGCGGCGCGGCCCTGGGGATGCAGGAAGAAATGCAGGAAATGAATGCCCGCTGGCAAGAAGCCGCGGGCGGCCCGCTGCGGGTGAGCATCGGTCTGCACACCGGCACGGCCCAGGTCGGCAGCATGGGTTCGAGCCAGCAGTTCAAATACCGCGCCTACGGCCCGGCGCTGGACCTGGTCCGCAAGGTGCAGGACGCTACCGGCAAGTTCGGCAAGCCGGTGCTGATGTCCGGCGCGGTGCAGAACCAACTGCCCGACACGCTGGCCACGCGCCGGCTGTGCCAGGTGCGCTACGCGCCCCACCTCGAACCAACGGCGCTGTACGAACTGCACGGCGTCACCGCGACATCCGAATGGCTGACCTACCGCGACGCCTACGAGAGCGCCCTGATGCAGTACGAGTTCGGCCAGTGGTCGCGGGCGGCGCAAACGCTGGCCCCGCTGCTGGAGCAGGCCGAACGTCAGGACGTCAGCGACAAGGCCGCGTTGAAGCTGATGCGCGAGGCGTGCCTCTGCCTGGAGTACGAGCCCGCGCCGTTCGATCCGGTCTTCGATTTGGAACGAGACTGAGAGTAGCCCGCCGCTCCGCGGCGGGCTACATTAGTGACTCGAAATGAATCCCCCGCGCCGTCAGCACTTCCTCGGCGGCGCGGACGCCGTGATGGAACGCTTCTTCAAACAATCCCACCCCGCTCAGATCGGCATTGGCGAAGTGGATGCCGCGTTCGGGTTGCGCCGCGGCTTGGCGCGCGCCGCCCCAGAGGAAGCCGGGCCGGGGTCGAATCATGGCATGGCCCCAGCGCATCACGTCCAGTCGTTCGGTCAGCGCATCAATCTCCGGATGGGCGCGGCGCAGGTCCGTCAGCACCACGTCGGCACAGGCTTGCCAGTCCAGGCCCAGGAGCCGTTGGCGCGACGCGACCGGGTCCGCATCCACCAACGGATAGTAATAGGTGAAGACGCTCGGCCCGTAGTCGATACCGCGCTGATGCGTCGCCACCACGTAGCCTAGCGACGGACTGTCGAACAGCACGTTGTCCCAGGCCAGCGGGAAGCCGCGCGGCGTCGGCGGGCGGTCCTTCAAGTGCAGGTTGGCCACCAGCCAGGCCCCATACTGAAACTCCGCGAGATGGCGCGGCGGTGACTGCCGCCAGGGGCGAATCAGATGACGGGCCAGGTAGCGCGGCGCGGCGAAGACCACCTGCTCGGCATGATAGCCCCGCACCTGTAGGCCATCGCCCGCGACCGCCGTCACCTCGACGCCCTGCTTGTCCGCCGGATCGGTGGGGTTCACATCCGCCACGGCCCAGCCGAGCCGCACCCGCTCCTTGACCTGTTCGTAGAGGTAATTCGCCACCCGGCCGTTGCCTTCGGGCCAGGTGATGAGTGGTTGCCCTTCCGCGCCCGGCTGCTTGCGCCGCGAGGCGAAATAGAACAGGCCCGCCCAGGCGCTGGTGTATTCCACGGATGAGCCGTAGTCGTCCCGGCAGGCGTAATCGACGTACCAGCGTAGCGGGGCCGAGGTCAGGCCTTGCCGGTCGAGCCAGGCGGCCATCGAGAGCTTGTCCAGTTCGGTCGCTTCGGGCTCGTCGGAGCAGCGCGACACCGGCAGGGTGAAGGCCCGGCGGTCCTTGCCGTCGCGCCACAGGACCCAGCGATCCACTTCCTGCTGAAAGCGCGCGTACTGCTCACGGTCGGCCTGGTTCTCCAGGACGTGCGGGTAGAGCCCTTCGTACCAGCGGCCCTTAACGAACAGGCGCTCTTCCGGATCGCGGCACAGGTACTGCTCGGCGACCACGGGATCGCCGTGGGCGTCTCTGCCTTCCAGGACGCCCATGTCCTCGAACAGCCGGATCACCAGGCGGTTGTCCTGGAGCGGCACGGGAATGTAATGCGCGCCCCAGGGATAGGCGATGAGCGATGAACGCCCGCTGCGCGACGTGCCGCCGGGTTCCGGCTCCAGTTCCAGCAGCACGAAGTCCTGGAAGCCCGCCTTGCGGAAGCGCCAGGCGGCGGCCAGCCCGGCGATGCCCCCACCGACGATGACCACCGGGCTGCGTTCCCATTGATCCTGAGCCGGGATGAAGCGCTCGCCGTCGCGCAGCCGATGACCGATGCTCATCGACGGGCCGACGATTTCGCCGGCCAGGGCCGACGTGGGGCGGCGCGAGGACGAGCAGCCGGCCAGCGCGGCCGGCAGGCCGAGGAAGGCGGTCAGAATGTCGCGGCGGGTGAGGGACATAAATACGCGCTCGCCTTCGGCTCGCGGCTAAACGGAACGGGGTCAATCCCAGCGGCCCGAGGTGCCCCACTCCGCTTCGTGGTAGCGGACCAGCACCTGGTTGTCGAGACGGTTGATCTCCACCTGGTCTTCGGGCTTCAGCTGCATGTCGGCCGGAAAGGCGAACATGGCGGTCATGATCTCGTCGTTCAAGTAGTGCAGTTCGATGTTGCGCGGCGCCAGGGTCGGCAGGTCGAAGGGCCGCAACCGGGCCAGGCCGAAGCCCCAGACGCGGAACGACGGCATCGCGACATGGTAAGGTCGCACGTGGAAGCCCGCCGCTTCCATCGTCTTCAGAATGCACCAGAACGATTTGCGGGCCAGCAGCGGCGAGCTGCACTGGATGCTGACCGCCGCCTCGGGCGTCAGGCGCTTCCTCAGCAAGCGAAAAAAGCGCGTGCTGTAAAGCTTGCCCAGGGCGAAGTTGGTCGGGTCGGGAAAGTCGATGATCGCGACATCGTAGAGGGAAGAATCTTCATCCACCCAGAGGAAGGCGTCGCGGTTGACCACGCGCACGCGCGGGTCGCGGTAGGCGTGCCGGTTCAGCTCGCCCAGCGGTGTAAAGTTCTCCGCCAGCGAGGTCATGCCGGGATCGAGATCGACCACCGTGACCTCCTCGACCGAGGCATGCTTCAGCACCTCGCGCAGCGCCAGGCCGTCGCCGCCGCCGAGGATCAGCACCCTTTTGGGCTCGCCCGCGCAGACCAGCGGCGGATGCGCCAGGGCTTCGTGATAGCGGTACTCGTCGGCGGAGGCAAATTGCAAATGGCGATTGAGCCAGAGCTGAAAACCCGGCTGGCTGCGGGTGACGACGATGCGCTGAAACGGCGTCGTCTTCGCGTAGATGATCGTGCCCTGGAAGAAGTCCTCTTCGCTCCAGATCGTCAAGCGGTTGGCCTGGGTGACGCCGATGCCCAGCAGCACCAGGACGAAGAAGCCGCGGGCGCGCAGACCCATGACGCCCTCGGGGAGCAGCGGCCTCAGCAGCCAGGTGCCCCACAGGCCGACGGCGGCGTTGAGCATGCCGATCAGCAGCGAGGTCCGCACCAGGCCGAGCTTGGGCACGAACAGGATGGGAAAGAGCAGCGAGGCGACCAGCGCGCCCAGGTAATCGAACGCGAGCACGCGCGAGACCAGTTCCTTGAAGTCGAGGTGGTCCTTGACAATGCGCATCAACAGCGGCAATTCCAACCCGACCAGCACGCCGATGGCGAAGACGACGCTGTAGAGCAGGCCGTGAAAAAAGTTCAGCCGGGCGAAGCCGAAGAACAGCAGCGGGGCGGAAATGCCACCCAGCAGCGCGACGCCCAGCTCGATCTCGATGAACGCGCGGGCCAGCCCGGCGTCGCCGATGAAGCGGGCCAGCCAGGCGCCCACGCCCATCGCCGACAGGTACAGGCCAATGACGAGCGAGAACTGCGTCACCGAATCGCCCAGGACGTAGCTAGCGAGCGTGCCGGCCAGCAACTCGTAGATCAGCCCGCAGGTGGCGATGATCAGGACGTTCAG
>JAEUIF010001284.1 GCA_016795185.1 Planctomycetia bacterium
TGCCTGATCGTAACCGTTCACGCCCCGGTGAGGAGTGAGGGGGCGGGTTGGCCGGCGAAGTGGGCCTGGAGGGCGGCGGCGAGGTACTGGAAGCAGTTGCGGGACCGGCGGCGGCAGGTTTCGATAGCGGTCAGGACCGTCTCGACGAAGCGGCTGCCGCGGGCGCTTTGCGTGCCGAACGACAGCTTCCGCCAGATGACGGCCGGGCGCAGAGCCCGTTCGCTGGCGTTGTTGGTCGGCTCGACGCCTTCCACGTCCAGGAACGTCCACAGCCGCTCGCGATGGTCGTGCAGCGGCGCGCACATGCCGCGCAGCTTCTTGTTGCCGCTGAACACTCCGCGCAGCAACAGGCTGTCGATCGTGTGACGGATCGGATTCATCAGACGCAGGAATTCCGCGCGGTCGAGCGTTCCGTCGCGGCATTGGCCCCACAGCCGGAACATCTCGCGCGTGGGACGCATCAGGTCGTATCCCAGACGCTTCACCGTGTTGTCCAGATGGTCGATCAGCGCCTGGAAGTCGCGTTTCAGGTGGGCCCAGCACCATTGTGGCCGGCCCATGTTCCAGTACATCTTCGCCCGGTCGCAGTTCACCACGCCGACGAACGTGTCGGTGAGCAGATCCTCCAGCACCGTGGCGGCCCGCGTGGGCCGCAGTGCGAAGAACGTGTAATCGGACGCAACGAACGTCCACAGCCAGCCCTTCGCCCCGGCTTCCTTCGTCGGCGACTCGTCGATGCCCAGCACCGGTTCGGTCGGCAGCCGCTGAGCCAGGTCTTCATAAGCCGGCGCGAGGGCTTCCGTCGCGAGGTTCTGCAGCGTCACCACCCAGCCCGGCGAGCAGGGCTGGTTCAACACCTGTTCGAGGAACAGGGCCACCCGCCGCTTGCTTTGCTTGAAGCACCCCATCAGCAAGGTCGCCAGCGCCACCAGCCGCGGACCGGCCTGGCCCCGCGGCACGTCGGCCGGAAGTTCGCCGCAGGTGCTGGTCGAACAGCACGGACACGTCAGCCGGTGACGTTCGTACTCGATCACCAGCGGCTTGATTTCGGGGACGTCCCACACCTGGTGCCGCAGCGGCTCCGGGTCGAGGCCGGACAGCGCCTCGCCGCACCGCCGACAGGCTTCAGGAACGCAGGGAATGACGTTCTCGCATTCGGACGCCGGAATCAGCAGCCGCTGGTGGCGCGGATGCCCCGGCTGACCGCCCCGCTTCCGGCCGCTCTTCTCCCGAGCGGGCGCCGGTCTGGCGTGCGGATGCTCGGAACTCGGCGGCAGCGACGAATTGCGCGGCGTCTTCTTCAACCCGTCGACTTCCGCCCGCAGCCCCGCAGCCTCGGCCCTCAACTCGTCGCCCTCGGCCTGCAACCCGACGACCTGATCCTTCAACCCGGCGATCTCGGCTTCGAGAGCCGCGATCCGCTTCTCGAAATGCCCGATCACCGACCGCAGCAACGCCCGGAACTCGGGCGGCAGTGCGGCGATCTCCTCGGGAGTGACCGGCGGCGATCCGTGCAACATGCCGGTGATGTCGCCGACTTCGCCCCTTGCGCCAAGACCACTTTCATCATC
>JAEUIF010001290.1 GCA_016795185.1 Planctomycetia bacterium
ACGCCGCGCCGGTATCGAACGGTGCCGTGGAGCGGGCGCGGCGGGCAACCGGCGCGGCGTGTCGGGCTGGAAAGCCCGACGTACTGCGGCGGGTCAGGCTACCGCGCCCTGAACACCGCACCAAGAGGTCAATCGAGTCACGGCATGAAACCGCTGCTCGACGAATTTGCTACACTGAACACATGGAACGCTTGCAAAAAGTCCTGGCACACGCCGGGGTCGGCTCGCGCCGGCACTGTGAAGAATTGATCCTGGCCGGGCGCGTCCGTGTGGACGGCGCGGTGGTCCGCGAACTCGGCACCCGCGTCGATCCCGCCCAGCAGAAGCTCTCCGTGGACGGGCAGGCCGTGCGCGCCGAGAAGCTCGTCTACTGGCTGGTCAACAAGCCGCGCGGCTACCTCTGCACCAATCACGACCCTGCTGGCCGTCCGCTGGCCGTCGAACTGGTGCCGCATGTCGATCAGCGCGTCTACACCGTCGGCCGACTCGACGAAGACAGCGAAGGACTACTGCTGTTGACCAACGACGGCGAGCTGGCGCATCGCCTGATGCACCCGCGTTTCGGCATCGAGAAGACCTATCTGGTGCAGGTCGCCGGCCAACCAACGCGCGAAGACATTGACAAGCTGCTCAAGGGCGTCTGGCTGAGCGACGGCCATGTGCAGGCCAAGCACGTCAAGAAGGTGAAACGGCAGGGCGAAAGCACCTGGCTGCGGATCGTGCTCAACGAGGGCAAGAACCGCGAGATTCGCCGCATGCTCGCTCGTCTGAACCACAAGGTCATGCGGTTGCAGCGTGTCGCCATCGGCTCGGTGCAACTTGGCACCCTGCTGCGCGGCAAGTCCCGCCGGCTGACGGTCGCCGAACTGGTGGAGTTGCGCGAGGCCGTGCAACACGGCGAAACACACAACCACGACCACGCCGCCGCAGAGCCGGAAGCATGAATCCTGCCGTACCATCCGTCCCCTTCGTACAAGCCAGGGTACGCGTTCTGGAAAACGTACCGCTGGCCGTGCGCACCTTCCGCGTTCGGCTGGCAGCGCCCGACCTCGCCGCCGCGATCCGGCCTGGTCAGTTCCTGATGTTACGCTTGCCTGGTGTTACCGACCCGCTGCTCGGGCGGCCCTTCGCGCTCTACGATACGGTCCTCGATGAAGCAGGCCGCCCCGTTGGCATCGATGTCGTGTATCTCGTGGTCGGCAAGATGACGGCGCGGCTGGCAACCGTGCGGGCCGACGAGGACCTGGAAGTCTGGGGACCGCTCGGCAATGGCTTTCCGGACCTGACCGGGCGGGACGAAGTAGCCCTGGTAGCGGGCGGCATCGGCCAGACGCCGTTCCTCGCCTATGTCCGCGCACTGCTCGGCACGCGCGGCTACGGCGGGCAGGCCGCGCGTCGCCAGGTGCAACGAGTTTCACTGTACTACGGGGTGCGTGCCGCCGAACTGGCGGCCGGGGTGGAGGACTTTCGCCAGGCAGGGGCGACGGTGCAGCTGGCCAGCGACGATGGCAGCATCGGCTTTCACGGGTTTGTCACTCAGCTGCTGGCGGCGCAACCGCAGCCGCAGCACGTCATCGGTTGCGGGCCGGAGCCGATGCTGCACGCGCTGCTGCGCTTCACCACGGAACGCCAGCTGCCGTGCCATCTCTCCCTGGAAACGCCGATGGCCTGCGGGGTGGGGATTTGTTTCA
>JAEUIF010001320.1 GCA_016795185.1 Planctomycetia bacterium
CCGGCCGGTTGCCTACGACGACCGCGCGGCCAAGACGCTCAAGCAACAAGTCGATGCGGTGACGGCCGCTCTGGAGCAAGCCGAGATGCTGAGCGGCCACGGGGTGCTGGTGCTGCCCGACGCAGCCAAACCGGACCTGCACAACTTTCTCAAGCGCCGCCTCTACGACCGGTTGCAGCTCCAGTGCGTCCGCGCGACCAAACTGCGCGAATTCTACCAGCTGCCGCCGCGCCAAGGCACGGCCGCCGTCACGGTGCTGGCCGAGCGCGAGCGGGACTACACGAGCTACCTGCGCTACACGGCGTTGGGGCTCCTGCTCGTCAACCGGCAGTGGCCCTGGGTGCTGGAAGACGGCACGCACTACGACGTCTACATCGGGCTGGATGTGCTCCGCAACACGGCGGCGTTCACGTTCTTCTACGAAGGCGGCCGGAAGTGCTTCGTTCGCCTGGAGGAGTCGCAGCAGAAGGAGAAAGTCCCGCGCAACAAGGTTGCGGCGGTGGTCTATCGCTATCTGAAGGAGGACTTGAAGGGCGCCGCCCGCAAGCCGCGCTCGGTAATCCTGCGACGGGATGGCCGGACCTACGAGGCGGAATGGCTGGGATTTCAGGACGCCGTGCGCAAGCTGATCGCCGAAGGCCTCTTGCCCACGGAAGTGATCATCGGCGTCGTCGAGGTCCACAAGTCGTTTGCCCAGGGGCTGCGCATCGTCGCCGATGCGGGTACTGGGGAATTGCGCAACCCGCGCATCGGCAGCTTCCGCGACCTGGGCGATCAGGAAGGGATCGTCTGCACAACCGGTTATCCCTTCAAGTTCGGCGGCACCGTGAAGCCGCTCTTGGTACGCATCGCCCGGGGCAGGCTCGACCTGATCAAGGTGCTGGAGGATACGTTTGCCATGTCGCAGCTCTGCTGGCCGGTGCCGAACCGGTGCATGCGACTGCCGATCGACCTGAAGCTGTGCGACGACCTGCTCCGGGCGACCGCCGCGGATGCGGATGACGATGAGGCGTTGTACGGAGAGGAGGACGAACTGGATGTGAACGAGACCGATGTGGGCACTCCCTTCCCAACAGACCAGGAGCGCCGATGAGCGACATGAGCAGCCTCTCCAACGACTACGGGGCCAGCGCCGATTTCGCCAGCGCGGTCAACGCGGCCGTGCTCGCGCTGAAGCGGGCGGTCTCACGGGCAGAAGAAACTCTCGTGGGTCAGCCGGCCGGGGAACCGCCGCCGCGCGAGCGCTTGGCACTCGTGCTGCTCGACCTGGCCCGCCAGCTGTCAGTCGAAGAGGCGACCGAAGATGTGGAGACCCCACTCCCCATACCCGAGGACGTGATCACGCGTCTCAAGGCCAAGCACCGGGCGCAACTGGGGTGGTACCTGGACGATCTCCGCCAGACCGCCGCAGCGCTGCAGGGCAAAGGTTCTGTGGAGGCTCACCAACTGCATGTGCTGGACGACGTGTGTGACGCGGCGGATGCCACGGCGTCGGCATCCTTCCGACGGTTGTGGAGGCGCTGAATTAGATGGCCCAGCTCTTGCACCAGTTGCTTTACGACCTGCGTCAACGCTGTTGCCACCTCCTGGCCGAGCTGGGACAACTCTCGCCGACGCTCGCAGCCGAAGCAGTTCAGTACCGCGACCAGATGGCCGCGCGGCTGGCGCGGACCGGCACGCTGATCGAGGCGATGCTTGCCGATCCCGGCCTTCAAGACCCCCTGCTGGTTCGCAACTACTTCCACGATTACAAACGGCTCAGTGAGCAGATGCACTATGTCGAGGCCGGGCCCGTGCTGGCGCTCAAGCACTTCGGCAAGGACGACCTGGCCATGACGCGGGTCGTGGCACGCGTCTGCCAGGAGATCAACTTCCCCTACCGCGCCCCGCTTTGCGCTACCTTGAGCGCGCACTACTACTGGGCGCTGCCGCGCATGGACCTGATTTTCGTGCCCTGCGGCGAGCCGTTTCACCTGCTGGCGCTGGCCGACCTGTACCACGAGCTGGCGCACTTTCTCCTGGAGCGCGACCTCCGGCAACTGGTCCGGCCGTTGCTCCGGCTCATTGACAAGTTCTTCAACCGGATGGTGAAAGAAGCCCGGCAGAAGGGGTGGCCGGCGGAATCGGTGGCCCGGTTCGACGAGCGCCGCCGGCAGTGGAAGCGCTATTGGTACGCCGAGTTTGCCGCCGACATGCTGGCGGCCTACTGGGCCGGACCGGCGTTCGGCTGGTCCAACTTGCGCCTCTGCACCAACCTCGGCGTGGAGCTTTTTGAGGGCGTCGATTCCCACCCCGCCGACGCCGCCCGACATGCGGGCGTGCGCTCCATGCTCCTGCAGACGGGCCACGGCGCGGCGGCGGCCCAGATCGACGTGCGCTGGGCGGAGCTGGTGGCCCTGACCGGCCAGCAGCCGCCGACGGAATACGACTTGGTGTACCCTCCCGAGCTGCTGGACCAAATGGCCACGCTTCTTTGCTCCAGCGCCCGGAACATGGGGTTGGCTGCCTGGTGCGGCCCCGTCGCCGCGGCCGGGCCGCACGTCACCAACCTCCTGAACGCCGCCTGGGACCAATTCCACGCCAGCCCAGATGCTTTCGCCGCCTACGAGCACACCGAGCTGACGGGCTTGCGCCAGGGACTCGGTCTGCCACCCGGTTAGTTAGCGCGTCACGGCTTAAGTGGGCAGAGCAAGAAAAAGATCTGGTGGGTCGAATCGAAGGCTTCGGCCAGGCACGCCACGTGCGTGCCTTCGGCATTCATCAGGCGAAAAGGTGTTGGGGCGGTGAGCTTGTTTCTGGGGCGGTATCGGGTAAAGAAATGCCCCGGCCCACATTCGTGGGGCCAGCGCACCTCGCCGAAATGTTCGCCAAACGAAGGTGAGACAACGGCGCGGCGTAACACCAGGTACTCGCCCAGCTCCGGCCTTACTACGGGCTGTTCGAAGACCAGCAACGCACTGGGCCGGCAGCCCGTCACGACGTAACGGCGGGCGGCAGCATAGAAGGACGAGCCGAAGCGGGCTGACAGTTTGAGTGGCGTACGGATGCCAAAGTCCCAGTCGGCGGCCTCCTCGGCGAAGCCGTCGAGCTGAAAAAGCACCTCGCTGGCAAAACAGTTGGCCTCGCGCTCGTACTGGTCGTGCGTCTCCGGGTCGAGCTCGTTTTCCGAGTCTTCCAGGAGTGCGAACGTCTGCCGCTGCCAGGGCAGCGCGTCGTGCGCCACCTCGTGGAGCGATAGGAAGGTCTGCTTCTTGCGGTGGACGCCCGGATCGAGATGGATCGTGCGTGCGGGACGGTCGAGTAGGCCGAGAACCTTACCGGCGGCGCGTTTGAGCCGGTCGGGCACAAGCTTGAAGGCATTGGGCAGGGCCCGATACAGTTCGCCCAGGTAGACCTTGTCGAGGGCGTTCTCCCGGGCGATTTCCAGTTTCGCCGCGTCGATCAAGTCGTTGACGGGCGTGGGCAGGCGACCGTAGGCGTCGGCCTTGCGGAGCAGCAGGTCGGCGTACTTGCGCACGCTGCTCTGGCCCTGCGGGGTAAGTGTGCCATCGTCCTTCCTCACTTCTTGCCCTTTCTCATCCGGATGAAGGCCAGGTATTTGAGAAGTTCTTCCTCTTCCTCGGAAGTCAGTTCTTCGGCGGCGAAGGTGGGCAGGCGACCGCGGCGCCGACCGGACTCTTTGGCAGGCACAATATGGCCGGCCAGCGTCATCATGCGCTCAAACGAGGAGGACACGTGGGCGTTGGCCGGCAAGCGCGCCGCGTACAGCTCGGCCAAGCGGTGCAGGAAATCGGGCGACGGCTGGGTAATCTTGCCGGTTTCCAGCTGGCTCAAATAGGCGTTCGAGACGCCGGAGGCGTCCTCGACTTCCCGCAGGGTCAGCTGCGCCGCCTGGCGCAGATCCCAGAGATACTGGCCCAAGGGGCCGCGATCGGACGGGGAGACGATCTGCTTGCGGCTGGTCATGAACGGCCATTCCCGGGTGAAGGCGTGCTGGGCTGGCGACGATTATAAGGCGCCTTGCTTGCAAAGGCAAGCACGCTTGCAGGTTGCCGCTTATATCAAGCACGCTTGACAAAGCAAGCAGACCCGTCTATCATGAAGAGAGAGGCAGCAGCGTGTTGCCTCCGAACCCGACTGTGCCCCTGCCGTGGGGCCGTTCTCCAAGTGCCGCCTCGATGCGGCAGGAAGAAGCGAATGAATACCGCGACTGCTGAAAACCGTGCGGAACACGGACACCACCCGGACGGGCACGAACACTGCCCGACCGTGACGATCCACGTCAACAACGAGGAAGTGTTCCTGCACCCGGGCCGCTACGCCGTGGCGACGCTCAAGAAGCTCGCCGGTGTGCCGTTGGCCGACGACCTGGACGAGCTGGTCGAGTGTCAGCTCAAGCCGGTGCCCGACGATGCCACGGTGCACATCCGCGGCTGCGAGATCTTCGTCAGCCACATCAAGGACGGCGGATCGAGCTGAGGAGGTGGCCATGACCTTTCCCGAAGACCAGCTGGCCGAGCTCAAGAAGCTCTGTCCCGAAGTCCGGCAATGCGAGGAGGCGGGCTGCACCTACCTCCTCCTTCCGGGGCTCAAGCTTCCGGAAGGTTGCAACCCGGTGATGGTCGATTCCCTGCTCTGTCCTGCGGCGCGCGACGGCTACGCTTCCCGGCTGTTTTTTGCCGAAAGGGTGCAGTCGCGCACCCCGCTCAACTGGAATGCCAACCGCGTCCGTATCCTCGAACGGAACTGGGACGCCTTCTCCTGGAAGGTGAGCGCTGGGCTCCGGCTCATGCAGATGCTTGCCGCGCACCTGAGGGCCTTCAAATGAACGTCCGGCTCCGGCTCACACGCCAGCTCTATGACCAGGTGCGGAGAGACCTCCTGCGCCCCCACCCGTTCGCCGCCGAACGCGTCGGATTCCTGTTCGCTCGGCTGGGAAATGTCGGCACGGCTGCCCCACTGGTTTGCTTCACGGCCTACCGGCCGCTCGCCGACGAGCGCTACATCGACGACCCGCATTCGGGCGCGCGCATTGACAGCCAGGCGATTCGCGCGGCCATGCAGCAAGTAATCGACCGGGGCGAAGGGGCATTCCACATGCACATGCACGCATGGCCCGGCAAGCCCCACTTCAGCCCGATGGACCGCAACGAACTCCCGCGTCTGATTCCCAGCTTCCAGGCAGTCGGCCCCGGTTGCGCTCACGGGCTGTTGCTCCTGAGCCATGACGCGTGTGCCGCGGAGGTTTGGCTGCCGGGGAGCAAGCGGTCCGTCGAAGCCGCGCGGATCAGTGTCGTCGGTTTTCCCATGCAACTCATTCCTGGAGGTGAAACGTGACGAACGAGCGGTTTTTGCGGCAGTCGTTCCTGGGCGAATCCGGGCAAGAAGTGATCGGGCGGTGTCTGGTTGGACTCGTCGGCCTTGGCGGCGGCGGCGGCCACATCGCGCTACAGCTGGCGCACGTCGGCTTCATGAATTACGTGACCTACGACGCCGACTTTGCCGAGGATTCCAATTTGAACCGCCTGGTGATCGCTATCGAGGCCGACGTCGCGGCCGGCACGCCCAAGGTCGAAGCGGCCAAGCGGAGAATCCTCGGAGTCCGGGGCGCGGCCCACGTGGAGACTTACCGGTGCCGCTGGCAGGAACGGCCGGAACCGCTGCGCGCTTGCGACCTCGTCTTCGGCTGCGTGGACAGCTTCGCCGAGCGCCGCGAGCTGGAAGCGTGTTGTCGGCGCTATCTCATCCCGTACATCGACATCGGCATGGACCTGCACCAGGCCGGCGACGAACCGCCGGTCATGGGCGGCCAGGTCATTCTCTCCATGCCCAACGGCCCGTGCATGTTCTGTCTGGGCTACCTGACGGAGGAAAAACTCGGCCGCGAGGCGGCGCGCTACGGCGCGGCTGGCGGCAGGCCCCAGGTCGTGTGGCCGAACGGCGTGTTGGCCTCCACCGCCGTCGGGGTGGCCGTCGATCTCCTGACCGACTGGAGTCGATCCCTGCGTGGGCCCGTGTACCTGGCTTACCGCGGCAATGACGGCACAGTCGTTCCCCACCCGCGTCTGGTTCATTTCCGGGGTGGCGCGTGCCCGCATTACCCGCCGGACCAGGTCGGTGATCCCCTGTTCAAGAGGCTATGAGCACGACGTTACTCGAATCTCTTTTTCCCAACGCCGGCCTGGCAGCGGGCCGCGACAACGTGCCGCGCGCCCGGTCGCATCAGGGAGGAAATCGCGGTCCTGGGCGATAGAATACTCTAGTTCCGCACCGTCAACGACTAACGGCCATCGGTGAACCTGGTGGCTGCTAGGGCCCTCTTCCTCTCAGAGGGCTCATCCCCATGGATCAAAACTCGGATTTCCAGAAGGGCAGTGGTGGCGGATGGTCGATTTCAACAAGCTCCTGGACGAGGACGCCTCGCCGGCGCCGCTCAACCCCGCCGAAATCTTTCACTCCCTCCCGCGGACGGGGACGAAGTTCGACTACCTGCGTGACGTCCAGGGCGACGTGCTGAAGGCGTGGCACGCCCGGCGGAACGACCGCGACGTCGTCGTGAAGATGAACACGGGCTCGGGTAAGACCCTGGTCGGCCTCCTGATGCTCCAGTCCCTGCTCAACGAGCAGCTAGGGCCCGCTCTCTATATCTGCCCGAACAACCAGCTCGTCGAGCAAGTTTACCAGAATGCGGTGCAAGTGGGGCTCCCGGCAGTTATGGGCGGCGAGGGGACCGAGCTTCCTCACGACTTCTTGAATAGCGATGCCATCTACATCACCAACTTTAAGAAGCTGTTCAATGGCAAGTCGGTGTTCGGGGGGCCCGGGTCGAGCCGGCCGGTCGTGTCCCTCGGCGGCGTCCTGATTGACGACGCCCACAGTTGCCTTGCCATTGCGAGGGAAAACGTCACCGTGACCCTCGAAGCGGGGACCGACGGGTACAAGCAGATCCTGGGCCTCTTCCGCTCCGTCCTGGCTGACCAGTCGCAGGGCAAGCTCGCAGAGATTCTCCAAGGCTACCCCTGGACCACCATGCCG
>JAEUIF010001375.1 GCA_016795185.1 Planctomycetia bacterium
GAGTCGCTCGCCGCCTGAAGGCGGAACTACGAACGCGAATGGCGAAACAGATTCTATTCGTTGACTTCGTGAATCATCGGTTCCAGCTGCTTGGTATTGCGTTCGACGGCCAGCACGATAGTGCGTTCCTCGACGCCATCGGCGGAACTGGCGACGGCGGGGATGATCTGCCGGCTGTCGGGCAGGCTGTACCGCATGGTGAAGGTGCCGTCGGGCCGCAGCTTGACCGGTTCGCCCTGCAAAGTGACGCGGGCGTTGGGTTCGGTCGCGCCGTAGACAATCAGTTCGGCATCCAGCTGGAACCAGAACTTTCGCTGCCTACCAGCGGGCCAGGCCCCAGAGCCGAAGCTGGTGACGGCCGGCGAGCCCATCGGGCGGCGCAGGCGTTCCTCGAACAGCTGCTTGAGTTCCAGGCTGCTGGCGGAGGGGTCGAAACCGCCAGACATGGCGTAGATGCGGTCGGCTTGCTTGGAATCGATGTCGGCCCAGTTCTCGTCGATGACGTCGCTGACGTTGGCGCGCGGCGTGTGGACGACGTTGGAGCGGGCAATGACGTAGAAGCGGCCGTTCGGGGACAGGTAGCCGATATCGACGCGGAACGACTTCGGCGGGCTGCCGACCTCGAGATACCAGTTATTGCAGCCGCCGTGAATCTCGATGTCGCGAATCGTCGATTCCGACGTGCTGGTGGTGTCGTGGCTGGAAACGTCGAGCAGCCGCAGGATCGGCTTGGCACCGTGCCATTCCTGGCCCAAGGCGGCCTCGGCCCGCTGGATCGAATTGCGAGTCAGTTCCCAGTAAGCGTGCAGCCAGTAGGGGTCGCGGACGAGGACGACGATGCGGTCCTTGCCGTAACCGTGGGGCAGGTGCTTGGGCACCTTCGCGGACAGGTCCTTGGTGGGCACGCCGACATCGTACTTGCTGCGTTCGACTTGCTCTTCGGCGCTGCTGCCGCCGGAGGAATTGCGGGCGGCGGCCTTTTGATGTTGGGGTCGGGCGACGGTCTTGACCTTGGAGGATGAGGAGCGCGATGCCTTGGCGGCGGGACGGGAGGCGAGGGCTTCCACCAGGTCTTCCTTGCGCATGGCGTGCCAGCCCACGATACCCCGCTTCCGCGCCATGTCAGTCAATTCTTTTTTGCTGCATGTCCGCAACTTTTCGACGTTCATACGAAATACTCCGTCGGCGCCCGCATGGGACAGGCACGGCAACAAGCATCATGGATTACATCCCTGTGGGTTGGGAACTCCCGGACGTCTTGTCCAGGGAGATAAGATAGTCTCACCGGGACGCTCCGCGACCGCACCGACGGTGCGAGGCCGCAGCTGCGCCTGAAAGGAATGCATGAGCTAGCCGGAATGCCAGCGAACATGAGGCCAGCGTCCCGAGAAGCGAATAAAAAAAGGCAAGCCTTCATGGGTGTGAAAGGCTGCCTGATTCTACGCTGGCTTCCTCGGTTGGGTTCTCGCCGCTGGCATGTCGGCCACCTCGGATGGAGGAGGTTGCTGCTGATCGGGGGAGCATCGGGGTTGATGATCGATGATGTTCGCCGTTCCCCCTACCGGGGCTCATCCTATAGCATGGAGCCGCGCTTGTCAACGATAAATCCAGCCCATTTCGCGGCGAATTACCCTGTTGGACCGTGTGGGGACCGCATGGGACGGCCCTGACGGCGGTGCCGACTGTCCGTCCGTTGTCAGTGACGACGACCCCTGGTAGTGTGAAGAATCGTGGCTCGCCAGTAGGCTGGCCGCCCATTCTGAAAAACCCATTCCGGACTTGCGCTCCATGCAACAACGGCACCGGCACTCCTGGCACTGGCTTCCCGGCCTTCTGCTGCTGCTGGCCGGCTGCGGCGACCGCACGCAACCCGAGCGCGTCTGGGGCCGGCAGGGCGTGCAAGACGGCGATTTCGCCCGGCCGCGGGCCATCGCCATCGACCGCCAAGACCGGTTGTTCGTCGTCGATTTCACGGCCCGCACCCAGGTCTTCGACCGCGACGGCACTTACCTCGGTCCCACCTGGGCCACGCCCGACTATCGCGATGGGCGGCCCAGCGGCCTGAGCATCGACCGCGATGGCAACCTGCTCCTGTGCGATTCGCACTACCACTGCCTGCGCATCTACTCGGCGGACGGCAAGGAACTCCGCAAAATCGGCGGCGACGCTGGCACCGGGCCAGGACAGTTCAGCTACATCAGTGATGCGGTCCAGGACGAGGACGGATATTTCTATCTCGGCGAGTTCGGCGAGAACCAGCGCGTCACCAAGCTTGACCCGGACGGCAAGTTCGTCAAAAGCTGGGGGTCGGGCGGACTGGAGCCGGGCCAGTTCTTTCGCATCCGGGCGCTGGCCCTGGGGCCGGACGGCAACCTCTACGTCTGCGACGCCTGCAATCACCGCATCGACGTCTACACACGCGATGGCGTGCTGCTGCGACACTGGGGCGTCGAGGGCGGCGAACCGGGGCAATTGCGCTATCCCTACGACATCGCCTTCGGCAAGCAGGGCCAGCTGTACGTCGTGGAGTACGGCAACCACCGGGTCCAGAAGTTCAATACCGAGGGGCAATCGCTGGGCTACTGGGGCACGCCGGGCCGGGGGCCGGGCCAGCTGCATCATCCTTGGGCGCTGGCCGTGGACAGCAAGGGCCGCGTCCACGTCGTCGATACGCAGAACCATCGGGTGCAGCGGATCGCGTTTTGAATGACGGCAAAGCCCAGGCTGCCCTGTGGCATTGCTGCTGCTCCTCGGGTAAGCTAGCGGTGCAGTTCCCGCACGTAACGCTTGCACTTTCTCACGGTCGAACGCGGATGGAAGCCGGAACATGAACCAGCTGCTCACGTTGTTGGCGCCGCGCTGGCTGGGCGGCGGGTTCCTGCTGCTCGCCCTGGTCGTCGGGGTCTGGCTGCTCCTGCTGCACCGTCGCCGTGGCGCGTGGTCGCTGCCCTGGCTCGTCGTTGCCGTCGGGCTGCTGCTGGCGGCCGGCGGTGTGCTGTTCGTGCCGCCCTGGCTCGGCCTGATCCTGGCACTGTGCGGCCTGGGCGTGCTGCTCGCCAAGTTACTCTGGGTCATCGTCGCGGGCCAGTGGTGGCCGCCGCTGGCACTGCTCGCGCTGGTAGCCGTCGTGATCGGCATGGCCGGCTGGGGCGGCATCGCGACCGGTGAAGTGCTGTACGATGTGGGCTTGATCCTGCTGCAAGTGGAAGCCGTGCAGCCGGCCTGGCTACTGCTCCTCTTGCTGATCCCGGTCGTCATCTGGATGAGTTTCCGCAGCCTGGCGGGCCTGGGTACGTTCCGCCGGTACGCGGCGATTTCGTTACGGTGCAGCCTGGTGCTGTTCCTGACGCTGGCGCTGGCCGAGGTGCGCTTGCGCCAGGCTAACGAACATGTGACCACTCTTTTCGTGGTCGATCGCTCGCTGAGCGTACCGCAGGAACCGGACGAGAACGCGCCGCGCATCGAGGGCAAGAACCCGCCCGACTTGCGCTGGGAACGCATCAAGAAGTTCATCAACATGGCCGTGGAACAGCGCGGCGACGCTCACAAGCGCGACCTGGCCGGCATGATTGTCTTCGGCCGCCGGCCGCGCCTCGAATTGCCACCCAGCGACGTGCCGCGTTTCAACTTCACCGAGACGGCCAGCAACATCGACGCGCACTACACCGACATCGCCGCCGCCATCAAGCTGGCCCTGGCGTCATTCCCCGAGGGCACTTCCAAGCGCATCGTGCTCATCAGCGACGGCAA
>JAEUIF010001392.1 GCA_016795185.1 Planctomycetia bacterium
CGCCTGACCTGGGGCTTTACGTCGGGCTTTCCCGCCCGACACGCTGCGCCGTAACCAACCGGTGCCGGGGAGGGGGCGCGGCCAGCGGCTGTCGCTGCGTGTCGGGCTGGAAAGCCCGACGTACTTCACGCAGCCACTCCCTGGACTCTGCACAGAGCCGGCCGCTGGACGGCCGTCGAACACCGAAAGAGTTGACCGCCAACGAAGTAACTCGCTGGTACAAATCCACGCGGTCGAAGCGATGAGCGGCGAAGCACGGTGAAGGACGCACGGCCGCCGCGCGCCCGGCTGCGGTCAGTGGCTTGCGAAGTCGCGAGCGGCTACGGTAGCGGCCGGTTCTCGTAATATCGGTTCAGCACGCGGATGCGCTGCACCTGGTAGCCGACCACGAAACCCATGATCGCCAGCGTGACGACGAAAATGATGTGATAGTGCGGCATGTACGTCAGCAGGAAATGCGGGCCGGCGCTTTGCGCGATCACATAGCCCGCGATGCAGGCCGCCGTGGTGAACCAGACCAGGCGCAGCTGAAACCACAGCCCCGACGCCGCGACGATGAATGGATAGCCCACCACCAGCGGACTGAGCTGCGAACCCGTCAGGGCGAGGATCGCGGTCAGACAGCAGACGTCGGCCCCCGCCCAGGCCAGTCGGGCCAGGTCGGTGCGGCGCTCGCGGTTCAGCCAGCGCTGGCAGGCGATGGAAGCCGCCACCCAGGCGGCCAGCAGGCCCAGCACTTCGAGGTGCAGCTGCCAGGAGACGACCTGGGTCATTTGATAGTTGATCTGCACGACCACCATCAGCACGACCAGGCCGCCCAGTCGGTAGACCAGGGCCGGTTCGCGCCGCGCCCAGCGCCGCAGTTGCTGCGGTAGCCCGGCTTGCCGTGCTTCGACGTCTTCCCCCTGCCGAAAGCGGTCGAGATCGTCGGCCAGCGCGGCGGCGGTGCGATAGCGTTCCTCCGCCGTTTTCTCCAGGCACTGCATGCAGATTGTTTCGAGCTGGGGCGGCAGGTCGGGCTTGAGTAAACGGGGCTGCGTCGGTTCGCCCTCGATCACCTGCACGAGCGTATCGAGCGGATTCTCTTCCTGGAACGGCGGACGGCCGGTCAGTAGTTCGTAAAGGATGGCCCCCAGGCTGTAAACGTCGCTGCACGGCCCCACTTGTTCCGGCTTGCCCGTGGCCTGCTCCGGGGCCATGTACGCGGGCGTGCCAACGATCGCGCCCGTGGTCGTTACGTTGCTCGACGAACCAACCATCTTGACCAGGCCGAAGTCCGTGACGTAGGGCATGCCCTGGTCGTCGAGCAGGATATTGGACGGCTTCAGGTCGCGATGGACGATGCCCTGCTGATGTAGGTGCTCGACGGCGCGGGCGATCAGGCCGACGATGCGGGCCGCTTCCTCCGGCGCGACCGTCTGGCGGCGCATGTGTTCCGCCAGGCTGACGCCGGTGATGTACTCCATCACCAAGTAAGGCTGCCCATGCAGTTCACCGATTTCGTGAATGCGGACGATGTGGGGATGCTGCAACCGCGCCATCGCCCGCGCTTCGGCCAGAAAGCGCTCCAGCTGCTGCCGGGATGCCAGCTGGCTGCTGAGGATCATCTTGATGGCGACGATGCGTTCGAGGTCTTTCTGTCGGGCCTTGTAGATCACCCCCATACCGCCGCGGCCAATTTCGTCGAGCAGCTCGTATTTGCCGAAATCGGCACCGGGCGTGAGCGCCCCACCGCGCGTCGCCTGGTCCGTGTTCTCGTCGATGGTGCGGTCGTGGTCGAAGTAGAAAAGCGGCCGTTCGACGGGCGGCGGGGCCAGTTCGTCCAGGGCTTCCAGGCAATCGACGAACGACCCCAATTCGGGATGTTCCGCCAGGAAGCGACTGCGATCCGGCTGCCGACCAGCGTGCAAAGCCTGCAAGAAGCCATCGAGGGCCTCGAAGGACTTTTCATCGGGGGCAGGCAGGTTGGGGGCGGACATGGTGGTACTTTTGGTGATGGCGACGGTTTGCAGTTCGTAGTTCCGCCTTCAGGCGGTCGAGCGACTCGACCGTCTGAAGGCGGAACTACGAACCCGGATTCGGGCGCGTCACGCGAACGCCGCGCACATTGCCAGGTGCTGTTCCACGTCGAGGGTCTCGGCGCGCAGCCGGCCGTCGATGTTCAGCGCGGCGAGCTTCGCGTCCACATCCTCCTTGGCGCGCCGCCCGCCGGGCCAGCCGGTGAGGGCCATGCGCAGGTTCTTGCGGCGATGGACGTAGAGGTCGCGCAGGAAGTTTCGGAAGGCTTGCACGCTGCCAACCCGCTCGACGACTTGCTGCCGCAGGTCGGCGCGCGGCCGGATGTCCACGATCGCCGAATCGACCTGCGGGCGGGGCCAGAAAACGGTCGGCGGCAGCCGGCGCACCAATGATACATCCGCCAGGCTCTGCACCAGCACGGCCAGCGCGCCAAAGTCCTTCACGCCAGGCTCGGCCATCAGCCGGGCGGCGATTTCCCATTGCACGGTCACCACCATGCGTTCTACGGGCAGTTCGGACAGCAGCAAGTTCGCGATGACCGGTGTGGCGACGGCATAGGGCAGGTTGGCCACCAGCTTCAGGTACGGGAGCCGCGATTTCGCCCGCAGTTCTTCCAGGGCGGTCAGGACTTCGGGGCTCAGGTCGTTCTTGCGGCGCAACACATCCGCATGCAGCACGATGACGTTGGCATGGTCGGCCACGTTCTCGCGGGCCAGCTTGACGAAATCCGGATCGATCTCGACCGACAGCACCGCACCGGCGTTTTCGGCCAGGCGCGCGGTCAGGCCGCCGGTGCCGGCACCGACTTCGAGGACGAGGTCATCCCGCGAAAGGTCGGCGGTGCGCGTCAGCACGTCGAGCAGGTTGAGGTCGATCAGGAAATTCTGGCCGCGCTTGCTCTTCGGCTCCAGGCCGCGCTCGTGCAGCAATTCGCGCAGGTACGACAGAGTTTGCCGAGGTGATTGCATGCCTTCATGATACAGCGCCGGTCAACTTCGCCACGTACTTTGCGAGGATGTCCGTCTCCAGGTTGACGGCAGCGCCCACCGGCTTGAAGCCCAGGGTAGTGACTGCTTGCGTGTGCGGGATAAGCATGACGCTGAAGCGGTCGGTGGTCACGTCCACGACGGTCAGGCTGACGCCGTCCACCGCCACGGAGCCTTTCGGCACCAGGCAGCGCGTCAGTTCCGAAGCGCAGGAGAACCAGATGGTTTCCCAGTCGCCCTGGCGTTGCCGTTCGGCGATGCGGCCGACGCCGTCGATATGCCCCTGCACGAAATGCCCGCCGAGGCGGTCGGAAACCCGCAGCGCCCGTTCGAGGTTGACGCGGTCGCCGGCCGCCAGTTCGCCGAGGTTGGTCCGCCGCAGAGTTTCCGGCCCGGCCTGGAAGTCAAAGGTTTCGGCGTCGCGCCGGACGACCGTCAAGCAGGCGCCATTCACGGCCACGCTTTCGCCGATCTGTAGTTCTGGGGCGAGCCGCGGTTCGGCGATGACCAGCAGCCGGCCGTCGGCGTCGGCATCGAGCCGGCGCACGACCGCCAGGGTTTCGACCAGTCCGGTGAACATGGTGCTTGTTCCGCGTCGCCGTCCGGCGGCAGAGTTTGTTGCAACAATCCCTCGGCCTGGGGTTCGTAGTTCCGCCTTCAGGCGGCGAGCGACTCACCGCCTGAAGGCGGAACTTCAAACGGGAACCGCGCAATCGACGCTCAGTTCAAATCGAGCGGCTGGAATTTGGCCTGTTCGTCGAGGATCGTGCCCCAGACCTTGTCCGAAGCCTGGTGGTCGGATTGACCGTAGTTGATCGGCGCTCCCAGGCCGATGTCGAAGTTGTGAATCGATTCCAGGGCGTCGATCACACTGTCGGTGGTAATGTGGTCACCGGCGCGGCGCAGCGCTTCCACGAGGATGACGGCATCGAGGTAGCCTTCGAGGGACACGAAGGTCGCCGGTTCGTTGGGATAAAAGGTCTTCAGGTGCTGCCGGTAGTTGCGGACGGCGGTCGATTGCGAGGTGATGGGCGGCACCACCTGGGTGACGATGACATCCTTGGCGTAGGCCGGGCCGAGTTCCTCGGAGAGCGCGAGACTGCCCACGAACGACACATTGCTGAAGAGCAAGTCGCGCTTGGCGTCCTTGAGACGCTGAATGAACTTCGCCGCTGGCTTGTAGGTGGACACCATGACCACAGCGCGAATCTTCGGGTGCTGGAGGATGGTCTCGACCGCGTCGTTCACGTCGCTCGAATTGCGGGCATGGCCGACGCGGAGCGTGTCCTTGGGGTCGTGGTTGTGGCGGCGCAGCACGCGAGCCACGCCCTGGAAGCCGGCGTCGCCGTAGCCGTCCTGTTGCGCGAAGACCGCGATTTCGTCCGGCTTGATCTGCCGCACTTGCAGGAAATACTCGATGATCGCCGCCGTCTCTTCCTCGTAGGATGCCCGATAATTGAAGACGAAGCGATCGGGCGGGCTCTTGCGCAGCAGCGGGGCGCCGGTGAACGCGCCGAAGAAGAGCATTTCCTTTTCCAGTGCGTAGGGCAGCGTTTTTTGCGCCGTGGGCGTGCCGACATTGCCGACCACGGCGAAGATCTGCCGCTGGTCGAAGAGCTCCTGCACGTTGGCCAGGGCACGGTCGGGTTCGTAGCCGTCGTCGAGGACCACGAGGTCGAGCTTGCGGCCGTTGACGCCGCCCAGCTGTTCGTTGACATGGCGGAAGTAGGTCCGCAGACCGATTTCCATTTCACGGCCCAGCTCCTTGGACGGGCCGGAGAACGGCGCGCTCATGCCGAGCCGGATGGTGTCGTCGGTCACGCCGCGAAACGTGGGGCGCGGCGGGCGGGCCGTGCCGTGCGGGTCGGTGCGGCCGAACGCCATCCAGATGGCCGCGCCGACGATCAGGGCCAGGCCGGCGATGATGGCCACGGTCTGCCGCCGGGAGTGCTGCGCCGGCGCGGGCCGGCGCGGGTAAGCGCCCGACAGCTTGCGCGGCTCCAGCAAGTGGTGCTCGGCGGCGATGGCTTCGAGTTCGGCGATGACCTCGGCGGCGGATTCCGGGCGGTCCTGCGGTTTCTTGGCCAGCAAGCGCTTGATGAGGCTGGCCAGCGCCGCCGGCACCGAGGGATTGAGTTCGTGGAGGGGCCGCGGTTCCTTGAGTGCGGTCGCCTTGAGAATGGCAATCGTGGAGGAGCCCGTGAAGGGCGGTTCGCCAGCCGCCATTTCGTACAGCACGCAGCCGAGGCTGAAGAGATCCGCGCGGGCGTCGAGCGGAGTGCCATCGGCCTGTTCGGGGGCCATGTACGCCGGTGTGCCCATGACCATGCCGGTCTGCGTCAGCCGGGCGCTGTCCTCGGCCGGGCGCACCAGGCCGAAATCGAGGATCTTCACCCGACCGCTGGGAGATTCCACCCAGATGTTGGCCGGCTTGATGTCGCGATGCACCAGTCCCGAACGATGGGCCGCATCCAGGCCGCGCGCCATCTGCAAGCCGAAATCCACGGTTTGTGCGGGTGTGGGCAGTGGCGTCTGGCCCAGCCAGGCGCCGAGCGTGCTGCCCACCAGGTATTCCATCGCCAGGAAGGGCATGCGATTGTGCTCGCCGACCTGGTGGATGATGACGATATGGTCGCTGCGCAGCGAGGCGGTGGCCTTGGCTTCGCGCAGGAAACGCTGGCGAAAGTCCTCCTGAGTCACCAGCTCCGGCGGCAGCACCTTCAAGGCGACCTGACGCTGCAAGTGAACGTCCTCGGCCAGAAAGACCTTGCCCATGCCGCCCTGGCCGAGCAACTTGAGGACGCGGTAGTGCGCCAGCCGGCCGAGTTCATCCGGGGCCTGCGCGGGGTCGAGGAACGAAAAGGCCGACGCTACCGTGGCGGAGGCCACACCCAGTAACGCGGAAGGCGTCGGGCCGACGGTCGGCGTCAGCGCCGGCGGGGGCGTGGGGACGGAGTCGGCCAGCGTGGCCGGGCCTCCGTCCAGCGCGGGCGACTCGGCCGTTGCCTTGCCGCACTGGGGGCAGAGGATCGTCGTGCCTGCCGTGGCCTGCACCGCATCCAAGTTGTGTCCGCAGTGCGCGCATGTCATCGCGATCATCGCTCGGTTCCTGGACGGAATTTCATCCACGATACGCCGCCTGCCTGCCCCCGTCAATCATACGCCACGCGCGGCCCGACGGATCGCGCCGGCACGACCGGCGCAATCGCTGCGCTGCGGCAATCCGGTCGCCGTCGCGGGTGGTCGCTTGAGGCGGCCGACGGATGCGCTCGGCCCCATGACCAGCCGCCGCGCCTGTCGCAGGGTAGGGCATTCTTCGCGCCGCTAGTGCAAAATCAAGCGACCTGTTGCGCAAGGCTATACTTGGGTGGCACGTCCCTCGGTACTCCGAGGGCGTGGGGAGCGACTC
>JAEUIF010001418.1 GCA_016795185.1 Planctomycetia bacterium
GAGAATGAAATTTACCGCCAGGCCGCCGAACGATTGGCGAGCGCAGTTGGCCTGCGGGTGCGGTTGGGCGAGGAATTGCTGACGATCCGCCACGGCGTCACGCATCACCGCATTGCGATGGTCTGCTTTGAGGCCCGGCGGCGCGGCGGTGCATTTCGTTCGGACTATTACGTCGCTGGCCGTTGGCTGCCCCCCGACGAGCTACAGAAATTTCCGGTGAGCGTCCCGCAACGCAAACTGGCGGAGTTTCTGGTAAAACGCCGCCATTCCGCTACTTGACTGCTCCCGACTTCGCGGCCAGCCAGAACTCGGCGAGGGGCCGCCCGTTGATCGTTTGCAGCGACAAAAGCTGACGCAGCACCGCGCCGTCGCGCTCCGGCTGGATGTCGCCCGCCAGCGAGCGTAACGGCAGGCCAGCGAGCGGTTCCAGATTGCGCACTTGCGAATGGCTGCAATCGAGGTGCATCAGTGGTAAGCCCCGCAACGGCGACAGGTCGGCCAGCGGGGAGGGCTGTGCCGCCGTGCCCGCCACGATCAGCCGTTTCAGCGTTGGCACACCGCGCAGCGGTGCGAGGTCGGTGATGTCGTGGCCGGCGAACGACAGTTCTACCAGCCGGCCGTTCTCCACGCCGAAGCCGATTCGACCGCTGAACTTCGGATTGTGTTCGCGCAGCTTGGCCGCGAAGGCCGCGATCTGTTCTTCGGGCCGCAAGTTGGCTGTCTGCTGCGCCCAGGCGTCGAACAGCGCTTGCTCGACCTCGGCATCCATCCAAAACTTTGCTGCCGGCCGGCCGTTGATGCGCGTCAGTGTGGTCATGGCCAGCAGCACGTCGCGGTCGCGCCAGGGACGATAGTCGAAGTTCAGCGTCTGCACTGGCAGCTTCTGCAACGGGCGAATGTCATCAAGCGGACTCTGCTGCAATTCCAGCGCGTGCAGTTTCATGCCGGCCAGCGGCGACAGGTCGCGGACGCCGGTGTTGACGCACACCAGGTGCTTCAGCGGACAGCCGCGCAAGGGCGACAGGTCGCGCACCGGCGCCTGCCACAGCGACAGCCAGTAGAGCGGCATGCCGGCCAACGGCGACAGGTCGCGGACATTCGTGTGATTGAGGTTCAGCGATTCCAATGGCATGCCCGCCAGCGGCGTCAGGTCCGTCAGCGGTGGGTTGTTGTGGATTTCTAGACGTTGCAGCGGCAAGCCGCGTAACGGCGACAGATCGGTCAGCTGGCCGTTGCCGATGTTGTCGCCGCTGCCCCGAAACTGACGCAGCCGTGTCAAAGCGCGCAGTGGTGCCAGGTCGGTAACCACGCGCGTCGTGACGCTGACCTTCACCACCGCGCCATGCTCGATCACTGGATCGAGCCGGCCGTCGAAGCCGGAATTGCGGCGCTGCAACTCGCGGACCACAACTTGAACTTGCTGCTCGGCGGGCAGGGCGGCGGTCTTGCGCACCCAGTCATCCTCGGGCCGGACCACTGGCGGCCGGGCTGGAGTGCTGGCTGGACGCGCTGCCGCCTGTGCGGCTAAAGGTGACAGCTCCTTCGACGAGCGGAAGGCCAGTGCCAGCAACCCGACCAAGGCAGCACCGAGGCCAACGGCCAGCGCGCCGCCCAGCAGTGTGAATCGGCGGCGCGGAGCAGCGGGGGGCTGGGCGAGCGCGACCTCGCCGGGCACCGGAGTCAGCACGGGCTGCGTGTCGAACAGCGAGCAATCCAGCACGGAATCGCGGCTGGCGCCCAGTTCGGGCAGCGAGCCGGGCGACACCGCCGGCAACGGGCGCTCGGTCTGGATCGCCTCGGCCACCGGCACCGCCAGCGGGACGGCGCGGTCGCGTTCGAGCGCGCGCAGGGCTTCGACCACCGCCTGGGCCGACGGCGGGCGGTCCTCCGGCCGCTTGGCCAGCAGCCAGTGGACCAGGTCGGCCAGGTCGGCCGGCAGGTCGGGATTGACCTGGCGCAGCGGCGTCGGCTCCTGCATGGTCACGGCCATCAGTGTGGCGATGGTGTTTTCGCCCTGGAACGGCAGCCGGCCGCCGCATAGTTCGTAAAGCACGCAACCAAGGCTGAACAGGTCGCCACGTTCATCCACCGGCTCGCCGCGCGCCTGCTCCGGGGCCATGAACGCCGGCGTACCGACAATGATGCCCTGCTGCGTCAGCCGCACGTCCTCGTGCAGCACGCGGACCAGGCCGAAGTCGAGTAGCTTGACGCGCCCGGTGGGCATCTCCAGCCAGATGTTGCCCGGCTTGATGTCGCGATGAATCAGACCGCGCGCATGAGCGGCGGCCAGGCCGGTGGCGATTTCTCGACCGACGCGCAGTATCTGCGCGACGCCGGGCCGGTTGCCGGCCCGCAGCCAGCGTTCAAGTGACTTGCCCTCGAGCCATTCCATCGCCAGGAAGCAGACGTCTCGATCCTGACCGACCTGGTAAATGGTGACGATGTGATCGTGCTTGATCGCTGCGGTAGCGCGGGCTTCGCGCAGGAAGCGCTGCCGAGCCGGCAGATCATCGGTGCGGTCTGGCTTCATCACTTTCAGGGCGACCGGGCGTTGAAGTTGCGTGTCCTCGGCCAGAAAGACATATCCCATGCCGCCTTCGCCGCGCAGTTCCAGCACGCGATACTGCGCCAGCCAGCCGATCTCGCCGGGGCCGTCGGGCGGGCCCAAGAATGGAAACACCTGGCCCGCCGCTGACAGAACGCGGGATGGAGGCGACATCAGGCCGTGCGACGGGTCGAGTTGCAGCGGAACGTGAACCGGATCGCTCATGGTGGTGGCCTCGGCAAGAAAGGGGGCGGTGCATCTGCCAGAAGAGATGATCGGCGCGCAACAGCGCGACGAGAACGGCGGCGTTCACACATCGCTGATTCAATGAGGGCGGGTACCGAATGCTGTTGCGCGCGGGACATTACTGGGCAGAGACGCCCGCGAGACCGGAAACCGAGCCTGCGAGAGGAGCCGCCATGTCGATCCTGAACTATCTCTGGCAACGCCTGAATCCCCAGCCGCCGGCCCCCAAGCCGCCGATCCGCTGTATGCGGCTCAGCCGGCGCTTGAAGACATTGGTGCTGCGCGAGCGAGCGCAGCCGCCGCTGACAGGTCCGATTCCGACGCGCCGGGCCGCTAGGCTAGCAGGTCCCCGAGTTCGTCCTTGAGACGGCGCAGTACGCGCGACTTGGCCATGCGAACCGCGGCAGGCGACACGCCCAGGTCGGCCGCCACATCGACTGGCGATTGCCCTTCGACCACGGTGCGCCAAAACATCTGCCAGGTGCGGTCCTCGAACTCGCCACGGACGAGTTCGAGCGCGCGGCGATGCAGGCTTTGCAGTTCGGCGGGGGGATCATCGTCGTCCGCGCTGGACTGGTCGGAGACGGCTTGCATTTGGAGGTGATGGTGGGTGCCGCCGTCGGCGCTGGGCTGCCGCCGATTGCGGCGCAGATAGGCCAGCAAGGTGTTGCGCGTGATGCCCCGCAGCCAGCCGCGAAAGGAATCGCCGGGGCGGTCGCGGTGGAAGCGCGGCAGCCCGGTCGCCACGGCGAGAAAGACCTCCTGCACCACGTCGTCGCGGTTCTCCGCGCTGCAACCCCAGCGGTTGCACCAATAGTAAACGAGCGGCGTATAGAGCTGGACGAGTCGCTGCCAGGCGGCGCGGTCGTTGGCGCGCACGCGCTGGAGCAGCGTGAGCGACGTGGCCCGCTCCGCGCCCGCGCCTTCCGGTTCGCCCGAGCCCGGTGGTCCCGCCGCCATGGTTGACCGCGCTCCCTGAGTTGCCGTGCGACATGCTGCTTTCGAGGCAAAGATAGGCTACTATACGGCGAAGCGTGTCGCCAGTGACATCGTGTCCCGATCCGGTGCGCCCGAAAGGTCTTTGCCATGCCGCGGACGAGCTGCCTGGAGGAAACCGACTTCATCGCGCTCAGCCTGGGGGAAGTCGCGGAACCCGTGCTGGTCGAGTACATCGCCCACCTCGAAACCTGCGCGGCGTGCGAACGCAAGGTCCAGCAGTTCGACGGCCTGGCCGATTCGATGATCTCCGCCCTGCGCCGCCCGGCTTCCTCCCAGGCGCAGCAGGCGACCAACCTGATTGTGAAGCCGGCGGCAGCGACGCCCCGCCCCGGCACGGTCGCTTCCCTGCCCACGCAGGGCCTGGGACCGCCATCGGGCAATGGGCCGCCGCTGGCCGAGCCGGTCGAGGAAGAGTTCCCGCGCATTCCCGGCTACGAAGTGCTGGACGTGCTCGGCCAGGGCGGCATGGGTATCGTCTACAAGGCCCGGCAGGACATTCTCAATCGCATCGTGGCCCTGAAGATGCTGCTGCCTGGCGCGCGCATGATGGGCGGCAGCCTGTCGCGCTTCTGCCAGGAAGCCGAAGCCGTCGCCCGCTTGCAGCACCCCAACCTGGTGCAGATTTTTCAGATCGGCCTGCACGACGACCAGCCGTTCCTGGCCCTGGAATTCGTGGACGGCGGCAGCCTGAAGGACCACATGACCGGCGCGCCGCAGACGCCGCGCCGCGCTGCTGAGTTGACCGAAACGCTGGCCCGCGCCATCGATGTGGCTCATCGGCACCAGATCATTCATCGCGACCTGAAACCCGCCAATATCCTGATGCACCTGCCTGACGGGCCGCTCCAGGGCGACACGACTACGACGCGCACCACGCGCAGCGCCGTCTGCAACCTCGAATACGCCGTGCCCAAGATCACCGACTTCGGCCTGGCCAAGCAACTCGACAACGACCTGCAACTGACGCAGGAAGGCGTGGTCGCCGGCACGCCCTGCTACATGGCCCCGGAGCAGGCCGACAGCAAGTTCGCGAAGCTCGGGCCGACCACGGACATCTACAGCTTGGGCGTGATTCTTTATGAGCTGCTCACCGGCCGCGTGCCCCTCGAAGGGCCGTCGATCCTCGACACGCTGCTGCTCGTGCGCGGGCAAGACCCGGTGCCGCCGCGCCAGCTGCAACCGCGCATTCCCGCCGATCTCGAAACCATCTGCCTGAAGTGCCTGGAGAAGCAGCCCGCCAAGCGCTACCCCTCGGCGCTGGCCCTGGCCGACGACCTGCGCCGCTTCCTGGATGGCAAGCCCATCGTGGCCCGGCCGACGCCCAGCTGGGAACGCGCCTGGAAGTGGGCGCGAAGACAGCCGATGGTGGCGGGCCTATCGGCCGGCATTGTGGCGGCGGTGGTGCTCGGCTTCGTCGGCATCAGCTGGCAATGGAGCA
>JAEUIF010001421.1 GCA_016795185.1 Planctomycetia bacterium
CACGCCCGCCGCTCGCCTGGATCGGAACCGCGACCGCGTCCGCGTGCCTGGTCAAATGCCGTCCGCCCTGGCTCGAATAAGGGATCGTGCATTGTCATCATCACGGTTCCCAACTGCGAGCGAGGTGACTCATGGGCTGGATGCGCTACATGCTGCTGGGCGACTGGGGCCAGCAGATGGACCTGGAAGACCAGCGGGCGGAAATCGACCAGTTGAAGCGGAGCCTGCGTCACCGCCATGCCGTCCCCAACAACGACTCGGAGATCGAACGCCTCAGCGCCGAGAACGATGAACTGAAGCTCTACGTGGCGGCGCTGTATCGCCTGCTGATTCAGAAACGGATCGCCACGCCCGACGAGATTCGCACCCTGGTTGAGAAGGTAGATGCCGCGGACGGCCAGGCCGACGGAGCGTTTCGCGGCGATGTGGTGCCCGGCAGGCCAACCGCCGTGCCGCCGGAATCCAGAACAGGTGGCCGCAATCCGTTCGCCGACCTGGAGTGACGGCCCGGCCAATGAGACATCGGAGAATGACGCTCATGCCATTTTGCAACCGCCGCGAACTACTGATGAACGCGGGTGCCGGCTTCGGCTCGCTGGCCCTGCACTGGCTGCTCGGTCGCGACGGTGTCCAGGCCGCGCCGAGCCCGGGCGTCAACCCGCTCGCGGCCCGCGCGCCGCATTTCGCGCCGAAGGCCAAGAACATCATCTTCCTGTTCATGTTCGGCGGGCCGAGCAGCATCGACCTGCTCGACCCCAAGCCCGAACTGGAGAAATGGCACGGCAAGCCACTCAAGGGCTTCAACGCCGCCGACAACTTTTTTGAGGACAGCAAGACCACTGGCTTCGCCAGCCCATACCAGTTCGCGAAGCACGGCCAGTCCGGGCTCGACGTTTCGGAAAAATTCCCGGAACTCGCGAAGCACGCCGACGACCTGTGTGTCATCCGGTCGCTGCACGCGGACAACAACAACCACCGCCCGGCTATCTTCCAGATGAACACCGGCTTCCAGCAGGCCGGTCGGCCGAGCTTCGGTTCGTGGGCGACCTACGGCCTGGGCAGCGAAAGCGAAAACCTGCCGGCGTTCGTCGTCATGCTCGACCAGGCGGGCGGGCCGTTCGGCGGGGCGCTGAACTGGTCCAGCGGCTTCATGCCGGCGGCGTACCAGGGCGTGACGCTGCGGGCCACCGGCGAACCCATCGCCGACCTGAACCCGCCCAAAAACCTCAGCCCCGAGCAGCAACGCGCCCGGCTCGACCTGCTGGCGAAGCTGAACGAGAAGCACCTGGCCGACAACCCCGGCGAAAGCAGCCTGGCCGCGCGCATCGCCTCCTTCGAGCTGGCGTACCGCATGCAAATGAACGCGCCCGAGGCCGTGGACATTTCCAAAGAAACAGAAGCCACGAAGAAGCTCTACGGCCTGGACCAGAAGACCACGGAACCATTCGGCCGCAACTGCTTGCTGGCGCGCCGCATGGTCGAACGCGGCGTGCGTTTCGTCCAGCTCTACAGCGGCGGCGGCGACGCGATGGGCACCAGTGGCTGGGACGCGCACTCGGACGTGAAGCAAAACCACGACGTGCTCTGCAACCGGGTCGATAAGCCGATCGCCGGCCTGCTCGCCGATCTGAAGCAGCGCGGCCTGCTCGATTCGACCCTGGTCATCTGGGGCGGCGAGTTCGGCCGCCTGCCCACCGCGCAGGGCAGCAAGGGCCGCGACCACAACCCGCACGGCTTCACCATGTGGCTGGCCGGCGGCGGCGTCAAGGGCGGCATGACTTACGGCGCAACCGACGAGTTCGGCTACAAGGCGGTGGACCACCGCGTCAGCGTGCCGGACCTGCACGCCACCTGCCTGCACCTGCTCGGCCTGGACCACAAGCAACTGACCTGGCGCTTCATGGGCCGCGACATGCGCCTGACCGACGTCAGCGGCGAGGTCATTCGCGACATCATTCGCTGAGGTGGGTTCCGACCTCTTGTTCGTAGTTCCGCCTTCAGGCGGTCGAGCGACTCG
>JAEUIF010001424.1 GCA_016795185.1 Planctomycetia bacterium
CCACGGGCGTACGGCCATCACGGCCATTCTCGCGGCCCGCCAAGCCGACACGGTGAAGCTCGCGGAGGCCGCTTGAGAAATCTGCCCGCGCCGGCAAGATTTCAGACATTAGCATTGCAAAGCCGTGGGCATGGCACCCAGGCCTCTGATCGAGCAAAATGTCTCTTGCACTAGCAATTGTCGCGCCGGATGAGACCGCTGGAGTCAGCGCATGAGCTGCGGATCGATCCAGACGGCATGGGCCCCGTCGTTGGCGCCCGCGCAGGTGACGACCAGTTCGAGCACATCCACGCCGCTGACGCGCACCACGCATTCCTGCTGGTCGCCGCGCACCTGGATCGGCTTCGATTGCCAGAGCGGGCGGCCGTCGCCGAGCACCACAAAGATGAGCGGGGAAGCGCTGCGCGTCGAACTGTCGTTGAGCGTCGCCGTGGTCTTGAAAAGCTGGAATTGCTTGTCGAGACGATAGGACACCGAGGAAGCGTCGCGCTCCGGCGGATGCACGCCCAGGCCCTTCGGCGCGGGTACGCCTTGCAACATGATGCGCCGGTTATGCACGCCCAGGTCCCCATCCTTGCCGAACTTGGCCATCCAGTGAACCTTGGGCTTCACCTCGGGCAGGTCGGACAGAAAGACGGTGTTGCCATCGGTCGGCCAGGTGGGCGAAGCCGAGTACGTGGGCCGGTTGCCGGCACGGCTGAGCAACGTGTAGCCGACGGTGGTGAGCAGCAGCAAGGCGGCGAGTAGGCCGACGGCCGCCGCCAGGGGCAGCCAGCGCCGGCCGCGGGGCAAGCCCGGCAACCGGGCCGGTAGCGCTTGCCACGGTCGGGGCAGCAAGTTCGAGAAGCGCCCGGGCTGTGTGGGCACCAGCCCGGTGGCCGACACCACTGCCGCGGCGGGGACCACGGCGGGCAGCAACGTCGCCGTCGGCACCGGCAGCGCCTGCACGATTGCCAGCGCGGATTGAAAGCGGTCTTCGGGCCGCTTGGCCATCATCTGGTTGATCGCCGCCGCCAAGCCTGGAGGCGCGCGACGCAGCGCCGGCGCTTCGGATTGCTGATGGCGCATCAGCTTCTGCGCCACGCTGCCGCCGGGGAACGGTGGCCGGCCTTCGAGGGCGTGGTAGAACGTGCAGCCCAGGCTATAGATGTCCGCACGATGGTCCACGTTGCGAAAATCGATGGCCTGTTCGGGAGCCATGTAGTCGAGCGTGCCCATCGTCACCACAGCACCCGTCACCTTGCCGGTGGCGTCGCCGTCGAGCGGACGCTGCAAGCGGGCCAAGCCCAGGTCGAGAATCTTGATCTGCCGGGGACTGGTGTAACCGCGCGGCGGCGTACGCGGCATGCTGGCCGTGCGCTCCGTGCCGTTCACGACACCGCCGCTTACCAACAGGTTGGAAGGCTTGATGTCGCGATGCACCAGGCCGTGCTCGTGGATGTGCTGCAAGCCCAGCGCCGCCTGCCGGAGAAACTCGGTCGCTTGCTCGACCGGCAGCGGGCCATGTTGCTCGACCAGCTGCGCCAGGTCAACCCCTTCGACATACTCGGTTGCCAGGAAGTAGGTGCCGCCCACTTCGCCCGCGTCGTAGGCGTGAACGACGTTCGGGTCGGTCATCTGGCTGGCGACCTGCACTTCGCGGCGAAAGCGCGTGACGACTTCGCGATCCGACAGCAACTCCGGCCGGATGACCTTCAGGGCGACGATGCGGTTCATGTGCGAGTGCCGGGCCTTGTAAACCCGCCCGGTGCCGCCTTCGCCGATGCGTTCGAGCAGCACGTACGGTCCAAGGATCAGGTCGCCGCCGCGGCCCTGGAACAGCTGATTGAGCTGAAACGAAGTCAACCAGCCGCGTTCGAGCAGTTGCCGGGCCAGCGCTCGCGCATCCGGCGCGCGGACTTGCAGGTCGCGGACTAGCTCGCCCTGCTGCGTCATGCTGAGCAGCGGCGACCGCGATAGCAGATCCACCAGGTTGTTCGTCGTGACCAGGCTCATGCCGTGCGGACTCGAACCGGCGAAGCGCGCTCTGGGGTGAAAACCACCAGTCGGCGCTCCAACGCGGACTTCCAAGGCATCTGGCGTGCCGAGCGGCGCGCGGTCGCGCTGCCGACTGCCCGCATTTCGGCGTCCCTTTGCTAAACCTCCCTGAGATCAACGAGTTCGGGATGAATGCCACAGCATGTGGCAGCAGCGCCGTTGCGAGACAGTCAACCGGACGTGCCTGACTTCTGGGCAGCGTTGAGTGATTCCTGGGCGACAATAGGCGAGCGGCGGGCGTC
>JAEUIF010001429.1 GCA_016795185.1 Planctomycetia bacterium
GGCGAGCGGCGGGGTTGATCCCCGCCGTGCGCGGCGTGCGATTCATGGTGGGGATCAACCCCACCGCTCGCCTACGAACAAGAATTTCAGCGGTTGTGGGCTTCGCGGAAGAGGTCGATGATCTCTTCGAGCGTGGCTTCGCGCAGGACCTTGCCCCGACTTTCGAGGGCCTCGTCGAAGCGGATGGCGGTTTCCTGCATCTTCTCGTGCGTCTCTTCCGAGCCGCCGAGCAGCACGAAATGCTCGCTGCGCGTCACGCGCCGGTGGCCGTCCTGGTTGTCCAGCCCCACGCCGAGGAAGCCGAGCACTTCCGGCTTATCTTTGGTCTTGCGTTTCCGGTTGGCAGCCAAGTGAGGCTCCTTCTGGGCTCTGAGTAGGTACGCTGTTCCGTGCCTTCCGTTATAAATCGGGCGGGTCGGGCGGGTCAATGAGAAAGCGGGGGAAGCGGCGCGCCGCTAGGCGATTTCTTGAAACGGCACGGAGCGACGGCTAGAATGAGGACTTCGTAACGCTCCCGCCGGCTTCCCCGGCCCGGTGGGGTTGCGCCATCAGGGCAAGCGACGCGGTGGACGGAAAGTACCGGCCGGCGCATCCGGGCCGGCCGCGAGAGGTAGTCGTCATGGCCTCGCTCCTCACCCTCAAGGGAGCCACCCCCGGCCAGCGCCTGACGCTGGATGGCAAGGACCCGGTGACCCTGGGCCGCGCCCAAACCTGCACCATGGTCCTCGAATCGCCGGCCGTCAGCCGCGTCCACGCGCTCATCAAATCCGTCAACGGCAAGCTGTTCATCGAGGACGGCGACGGCAAAGCGCCGAGCCGCAACGGCACCTACGTCAACAACCAGGCCATCACCGCCGCCACGCCCCTCAAGGACAACGACCGCATCAAGATTTGCGAGTTCCTCTTCACCTTCCACGACCAGCCCGTCCGTCCGCCCCTGCCAGCCTGGGCCGAGGGCGGTGAGGGCGAAGGCAATACCGACGAAGATGGCGAAGGTACGTCCACGGTGGAGGCGACGCTCAGCCGTCAGAGCACTAACCAGCTGCTCGAAGCGCAGCCGGCCGAGAAAATCGCCGCTCTGCTGGAAATCAGCACCTATCTGGCGCGAACGCTGGAACTCGACACGCTGATGCCGCGCATCGCCGAGAGCCTGTTCCAGCTCTTCAAGCAGGCCGACCGCTGCTTCCTCATCCTGCGCGACCCGGCCGATGCCGCCAAGCTCATTCCGAAGATGATCAAGACGCGGCGTGCCGGCGGCGAGACCAGCGCCCGCTTCAGCCGGACCATCGTCAAGGTCTGCCTGGACAGCGCATCCGCGCAACTGTTCGACGACGCCAGCTCCGCCCCGCAGCTCGCCCTGGCCCAGAGCGTGGCCGACTTCCGCATCCGCTCCGTGATGGTCGCGCCGCTGTGCAGCGCGACCGACGGCAAGCCTTTCGGCGTCATCCAGCTCGATACCCAGGACCGCAGCAAGAAGTTCACGCAGGACGACCTCAAGCTGCTGCTCGGCGTCGCCAACCAGGGGGCCGTCGCCCTGGAGAACGTCCAGCTGCACACCAGCCTGGTGACCCAGGAACGCTCGCGGCGCGACATGGAGTTGGCCAAGCAAGTGCAGCGCAGCTTCCTGCCGCAGACCCTGCCGAAGCTGCCCGGCTACCAGTTCTACGCTCACTATGAGCCGGCCCTGGTCATCGGCGGCGACTACTACGACTTCATGCCGGTGGACGGCCGGCAAGTCACCCTGCTGGGCGACGTGGCCGGCAAGGGCGTGTCCGCCGCGCTGCTGATGGCCAAGCTCAGCGCCCTGGCCCGCTTTTGCATGCTGACCGAACCGGAGCCGGCCGCCGCCATCACCAAGCTGAACGACGAACTGCTGCTCAACGACCTGCTCGACAAGTTCGTGACGCTGGCCGCCGTCGTGCTCGACCCCGCCAAGCATCAGGTGACGGTCGTCAACGCGGGGCACGTCACACCGATGATCTACCGCCAATTCGGCGGCAAGCTGGAGGACGCCATCGAGGCCGAATCCTGCGGGCTGCCCCTGGGAGTCATGCCCGGCTACAAGTACACCTCGGTGCAAGCCGAATTACGGCCCGGCGACTCGCTGCTGCTGTTCACCGACGGCGTCACCGACGCGCAGAACAACCAGCCCAAGCCGACGCGTTTCGAGATGTCCGGCGTCTACGAAACGGTGCAGCAGGCGCGGCCGGTGCCGGGCGAGCCGATAACCGCCACCCAGCTGGGCGAACGGCTCATCAAGGCCGTCAAGCAGTTTTCCGTCGGCACCAATCAGTACGACGATATCGCGCTGGTTTGCTTCGGCCGCGTCCCCTGATGGCGGTTTCCGCTGTCGAACCGAGCCGGCGTTGTGATACAGTGAATTGGCCCTCTCCGCCAGAGAGAGTCGAGTCTAGCCCCCACGGCATTCCACCGGAAAGAGTCAAGGTGACATCCCCATGAGCGACACCTTCACGCTGCCGACGCGCAAGACCAAGGAAAAGGAAGACAGCAAGACCAAGCGTCAGCCGCCCTACAACGTGGTGCTGCTCAACGACGACGACCACAGCTACGAATACGTGATCGCCATGTTGCAGCAGCTGTTCGGCTATCCCAAGGAGAAGGGCTACTTGCTGGCCAAGGAAGTGGATACGTCCGGCCGGGTCATCGTGCTGACGACCACCAAGGAACACGCCGAGCTGAAGCAGGAACAAATCCACGCCTTCGGGCCGGACCCCCTCATTTCCCGCTGCCAGGGCTCCATGTCGGCCGTGATCGAGCCAGCGCCGGGCTGAGTACCGACGCCCCACTGCGGGCGCGGCATCCCACCCCTGGACGCGGGCGGGCCTGGCTGCACCGCCGCGGCACGACGCCCCGCGGAGCGATCAGAGCCGTTGACTGGTCGGCCAGTGCCGGGGCCGCCCTGGCCCACCTCGGCCGGCAGTTCCGCGCGGTCCAGCAGCGGCTGTCAGGGCACATCCTCCAGGCGCGCGGGCCCGACGCCGGATGCCGGGTCGGTCTTCCACGGCCAGGCGTTGGAGCGGAACGGCGCCAGCGTCGGCAGCAGGGCTTTGCGCCCGCGCTTCGCCATCTCCCGTTCGATGGCGGCTCGGCCGCCGCCGCCTAGCAACTCAACGTCCATCAGGAAGTAGTCGCGGAAGAAGACCATGCCCAGTGCGCGGTCGGCGACGATGCGGGTGAGCACGTCGAGCATCTTCTCCGGCGTCGTCTCGAACTCCGGCGTCTCGATGAGCAACAGCCGGTCGCCCATCGCTTCCGTGCCCATGAACTGCACCAGGACGCTAAACAGGATGTTGTTCTGCCGGGCAATGTAGAGCGAGTTGCTGACGCCGTAGGTGCGGGCCCAATCCTGGCCGAGTTTCTCCCGCCAGCCCTCGACAACCTGCATCCAGTGGCCGACCTGGGCGCTCGACCCGATGCCGATGGTCTGGACCGAATACGGCGTCGTGCCGCGGATGTACTGCTCGAAGTCCTCGTAGGTGTAGCTGCCCCGGTTCAGGCACTCATCCATGAAGGCGAGGTTGCGCTCCAGGATCGTGCGCAGGACGGTGCGGTCCGCTTCAGACAGATCGAGGGCGGGCAGGCCGTCGAGGGCGGACTGGTGCTGCGTGCGGTACATGGCCAGCGGGGCGCGCCACAGCTGGTTGGCCCGCGCATCGGCTAGATACGGCGACAGGATTTCGTAGATCGCCATCGTGCTATGGCCGACCGATTTGGCCAGCTGATAGACGATCGGCACGGGCGGCGCGACCTCGGGCGGCTGGCCGGGACGGTAGAGGATCATCTGCCCGCCCTGGCCCGAAAACAGCGCCAGGATGATGGGCACTCGGTCGCGCATATTCTGTTTGAACTTGAGCAGCGAGGCTTCGTAAAACTGCATCATCGACGTGTTCAGCGCCAGGACCGCCTGCTCGGCGACGACCCGCGCGCCGACTGCGGGTTCGTCGGCGACGACCTGACGCATGAACTCCGGGACCGTGCAGCCATTGAACTGAGCCATAGTGATATAGTGC
>JAEUIF010001447.1 GCA_016795185.1 Planctomycetia bacterium
CGGTTGCGCGGTTCGTGCGGCCCCCGCACTTCCCCACTGAATTCCCTGGCCGGAAAAATCGAAAAAGACCAACGTTCCATCCAGTCGACCGCCGATAGAGAAGGAACCACTCGTCAGAGTACGTTCGTCCTGTCTTTCTGCCCGTCGCGAAAGAGGCCATTCGGCCGGAGCCGCTCGTGAAGGAGCGTGGCATGATTGCACATGGAAGCACTGCGCCGCGAGACCACCAACCGCGGCGCGCCCTGGGATTGACGCTCGCCTGCGCGCTCTGGCTGGCAGCGACGGCCGGCGCGCAGACCGAACTGGCCTCCGTGCCGGCGGTGGACCTGCCGAGCGCCCCGGCAAGTGCGGCGAATCCACCAGCGCCGGAATTGCGCGCCGATCCCATTCCGGCCAGCGTGCCGGCGACTGGGGTCATGCAGGCGGGTTGCCGGAATTGCAGCAACGGTTTGTTCGGACTACCCAGCAGCCCTCCGCCCCAGCCGGGGGGTAATGGCTGCGCCAGCAGTTACTGCAATCCGGGTCGCCAGCCCTGCCATCCGTGCATCGCCGAATCCTGCGTGGGCCGGATGATCTGCGGTGTCTACGAGTGCATTTGCTGCCCGGACCATTGCTACGAGGCGCGCTGGCTGCCGGTCGCCGATACCGCGTTTCACACGGCTGCCGCTCGGCCGATCACGCAGCAGCGTTTCCGCTGGGACCGCGGCATCAACCTGATCTTACCCGACCGGAACGAGTACTTCTGGCCGCGCGTCGGCGGCAACGGAGGCGGGGAAGGCCCCACTCCAGTCGCCCCGTTCCAGAGCGCGCTCTACGTCAACTACGACGTTCTGAGCATCTACACGGAAACGGCAGCCGGCGGGGTGCTGAGCATTATCGTCGAAATGCCTTATATCGGGCAAGATGCGGCGTTCGCCAATGCCTCGTCGGGCTTTGGCGACATCACGCTGGGTACCAAGACTCTGATGTTCGATTGCGAGTTGTTGCAAATTTCCTTGCAGATGCTGACGACCATTCCGACCGGCAATTTCGTGCGCGGCCTGGGCCGCAGCCTGGTGTCGCTGGAGCCATCGCTGATCATCGGCGTGAAACTGGCGCCGGAAACGTACTACCAGGGGCAGCTGTCGCAGTGGGTGCCGCTGGGCGGCGACGGGAGTTACGCCGGCGGCATCATGCACTTCCACGCCGCCATCAACCAGGTGCTGTTCCGCCCGCTGCCCGACGTGCCGTTGATCGGCACGCTGGAATTGAGCGGCTGGTTCTTCCAGGACGGCGCCTACACCGACCCGATCCTCGGCCCGAACCAGTCGTCTGGCGGGGCCATCTACTTGATGCCGAGCCTGGGCCTGCGTTTGTTTGTGTGCGACAAGATCGACTTCGGCATCAGCGCCAGCTTTGCGGTCACGGATGAGCACTTCGCCGAGCAGCTGTACCGCTCCGAGTTCCGGTTCCGCTTCTGAGCGTGGCGCGGTGGACGGACCTCATGAACCGCCTTCCTCCAGTTGCTTCATGAGGGCGGCGAGCTCGGGGTCCATCTCGTCGTCGCCGCTGGCCTTATCGTCGGACTTTTCTTCTTTCTTGTCGTCGCCCTTGTCCTCGTCCTTCGGGGCATCGTCCGCACCCCCTTCAAGCTGCTTCATGAGGGCGGCCAGTTCGGGGTCCATGTCGTCGTCGCCGCTGGCCTTGTCGTCCGCCTTGTCTTCCTTGACTTCGGCATCTTCTTTCTTGTCTTCATCTTTGGCCGCGTCGTCGCCGCCCTCGAGTTGCTTCATGAGGGCGGCCAGTTCGGGATCCATTTCCTCGTCGCCGCCCGCCGGTTTCTCTTCCGTGTCTTCCTTCTTGTCTTCGTCCTTGGCGGCATCGTCCCCGCCGCCTTCGAGCTGTTTCATGAGGGCGGCGAGTTCGGGATCCATTTCCTCCTCGCCGGCGGGCTTGTCGTCGGACTTTTCTTCCTTCGCGGCATCGTCGTCGCCGCCGCCTTCCATCTGCTTCATCAGCGCGGCCAGTTCCGGGTCCATCTCCTCGTCACCGCCCGCCGGAGCGGCTGCTTCCTCCTCATGGGCTTCCTCGGCGGGCGCTTCGTCCTCGTGAGCTTCCTCCGCTGGGACTTCATCGTCCTCGGGCGGTGGTGCTGCTTTTTTCGGCTTGCCGGCCTTGGCTGCGGACGGTGCGGCGGCAGCGGCAGCTTTCGCGGGCGCGGGCGGTTCGCCATCGCCCTTCAATTCGACCTTGGCCGTGATGGCTGGCTTGGAACTGCTCGGCGGCAGTTTGACCGCGCCCTTCTGGCCCCACTGGCCCATCAAATCAACGGACGTCTGGCCCTTGGCCGGCTGGCCCAGCGACTGGAAGCGGATCAGCTGCATCACGTCCTGGGTCTTCGAGCAGATAAAGTTCATAAAGCCGAGGGCCGCGATCTTTTCGCCTTCTTTGCGCGCGAGCATGGCCTCGGCCATGCGCGAGACGCGGTCATCGTCCTCATCCGTGTAGACGTGCATGACCATGCCGGGCAGGTCGAGCAGCGTGCCCGCCTTGCACGGCCAGCCGTCCTTGGCGAACGACTGCGCGAGCAGGCAAGCACAGAGCAAGCCGGGATTGCCCCAGAGGTAGACGCCGAGGTCCTTCGGATCGGGACATTCGTTAAAGTCGAACTTGTCGATCGACTTGGTGTTCGGCCCGTAGGGCAGCCGTAACAGAAAGCGCGGCATGGCCAGACCGAGCATCGGCGCTTCGGGCAGTTGCCGCAGGGCTTCCCAGTTGGGGAAGACCTCATCGGGCGTCTTCCAGTCCTTGTCGGCGACAGCCACGGGCACGGCAGCGAGGAACGGCGCGACGGCCTCGCGCGCGATCTTGGCCATGCGCCCCAGGACGTTGGCGTTCGTGCCCGACACCTCGAAGTTGTACAGCCCGACCAGCAGCGCCCACGGTTGGCCATCGACCTTGGCGGCGGGCTTCTCCACGAGCAATTGATACAGGCCGGTCTTGGTCAGGTCCTCGTTGCCGAGCAGGTCGGCGGTGAACTCCGCCTGGGAGACATCCATCACCACGGCCTGGACCGAGCGAACCTCCTTGATCCGCGCCAGCAACCACCACAGGCCGCGCCAGGCCGATTCGACCGTCTGAAAATCGGGGTGATGCAGTAAGCGGGCCAGCAGTTCGTTCTGCTCGGCTTCGTCCAGATCGTTGATCTGGTCGACCTGCTGGCAGACGGCGTCGGCGTCGAAGTCGTCCAGGCACTTGAACTCCAGCTTGTGCTTTTCGCCCTTGTCCACGCCGGGCAGTTCCAGGCTCACCCCGACCTTGACCATGATCTCGTCGAAGTTGTCGCGGCCGATCTTGTAGCTCTTGCGCGCGCCGATGTCGTCCGCCGAACCGACCTCGCCCCGGTTGGCCCGTCCGCTGAAATCGCCGAGCACGACGATACGGAAGGGCGTTTCCGGCGGCGGCGCCTTGACCGCTTCCTTGGCACCCTTGAGTTCTCCGAACGCAACTTCGACGGCCATGAGTCGGCAAGCTCCCAGATGTGGACGGACAGCGTGCGATCCCTTCACCGCTTATCGTATTCGACTTTATCCTTACGTTCGACAGGCGTTCAACTGAAAAGCGGGGCGGGACGGATCGCGGTTACGAACTCGATGGCCTATCGTCGCTCTCGACGAAGGACACATTGCCGGGGTTCACGTCGAGCATCTTGATGCCGTAGCCTTCCAGGGCGCGCAGCACTGCCTGGACTTCAGGCCAGCGACGGCCGAACTGTTCGCGCTTCTCCGTTTGCCAGTCGGCCCAGACTTCGTCGGAAAAGTCAGGAGCTTTATCGAGGTAGGCCCCCGCGAAATCGAGGACGAAGGGCCGTTTGACCAGGGTCATCTCGATGATCCAGAGGTCGTCGTCGTGGCGGAGCAGCTGGGGCACTTCACAGGACCGTATGGTGGCTACACCTCGCTCGCGAAGACGTATGTAGACATCCCGCTCCCGCTGGTATTCCAACTCGCGGCGATGGACCTTGATCGCTGATCGCAGCACGACGCCGCCGATTCCTGGCTGACTTTCCGCGACGAACACGATACCATGCATGCCGTAACCGAGTTGCTGTCCCAGATGTAAGTGGTTTCGCTGGGCATATTGTCGAACTCGGAGTTCCAGTTCAGCGGTGAAGTTCATGGGCGGACTCAATCAAGTTAATGGCAGTTATTCCGCGGACGTGCAGATGGAACTGAAAATCAACGGCCGCATTTTCGACGTCGGGCAACTGGGGCCGGACTTTGTCAGGCTGCGTGATCCTGCGGATCACCCGCCGGCCCACGGAGAAATGATGGTCTCCATCGACGGCCACGTCAAGCGCTGGCCCGTGCAATTGCCCGACGGCGTCCGCGCCGGTCAGGCACACACGCGCCTCGAATGCTGCACGTCCGTCAGCGGCAAAGCAGCGGAGTAGACGGCAAGGCCAACGCGACCGTCACGCATAGCCCTTCTGCTTGCGTGCTTCGCGGTCGTGTTCTTCCAGGCAGGATTTGATTTGCTCGGCGATGTGGTCCGCTGCTAGAGCGGGGACGTGGTATTGATCCATTTCCTGTTGCATCGCGCGGCCGTGGGAGCGGGCGAGTTGGATCTCGCCGCGGCGCAGGGCGATGGCGGCCAGCGTCTGGCGCACCCGCACCAGGTCTTCCGCCGCGCTGCGATTGCCCGGCCAGGCAACCAGTGCTTGCTTGAACAGCGCGATGATCTCATTGCACTCCCGATAGACTTCCTCGCGATCCGCGCCGACCAGTGCCTCGAAGCGCCGCCGGCCGTGACCGGCGACTGCCAGGCTTTCCGCGTGCGCCAGGTATTCTTGCACGGCTTTCTGAAATTCTCGCACCGTCAGGAAACGTTCGGCGGGTTCCGTGCGCAGGGCACGCAGGGCGATGTCGAGGAGTTCGCCGCTGTGCGTGGTCGGTTGCAGAATGTTGCGCATCGCCGCGTTGATGCACTCCAGCAGGGTCGCGCCGTCGTGCGGGCGCAGGCCAGTGACGATCTCGAACAGGATGCCGCCCAGGAGGTAGATGTCGCTGGCCTTGCCGATTTGCTCCAGCAGGCAGCCAGCCACCTCGGGCGCCATGTAGGCGGGGCTGCCCGATAGAATGTTGTTAGCGCTGAGCGGCCGGGCGCGCGGGTTGCCAACGCTCGCGGCCAGACCCCAGTCCATGAGCAGCACCTCGCCGTAAGGCCCGAGCATGACGTTTTCCGGCTTCAAGTCGCGGTGGATCACATCCCGGTCATGGGCAAAAGCGACGGCGTCGCAGACTGCCAGCAGGATGTCCAGGTTCTGTTCAAGCGTGTTGCCGGCCAGGCAGCTGCTCCACGGGCAGCCGACGACCAGCTTCATGGCGCAGAACGGCGCGCCAGTGTGCGTGACGCCGATGTCGTAGATCGGGGCCGTATTGGGGTGCTCCAGTTCCGCCGCCACCAGAGCTTCCGCCAGGAACAGGGCCACGGCCTGGCAATCGTCCAGCAGGTCGTCGCGCATGACCTTCACGGCGACGGTGCGGTCCAGCGAGACTTGTGTGGCCGCGTAGACGCGCCCCATGCCACCCTGGCCCAGCAGCTGGCCGAGGAGGTAGTCCACGCGGCTGCTGTCCGGAGCATCCGGCGGGGCGATCCGCGACCGCGACCGCGACAGCACCTGGCGCACCAGCGACGGGTCCGCGCCTTCCTGGCTGCCCGCGATGGTCCCGCTGTTGTGCATTTGTTCGGTGGATTGAAAGGCGATCGTGTGCCGCCAGAGCGATTCGGCTCGCGCCAGCGAGGCATCCAGCGTGCTGACCATGTAACTTCTCCCGGCTGGGGCGGCAGGCGGCGTCTGTTCCGCAGGTGAACCATGCGGTCATTATAGTCCGCCGCCCGGTGGGATCGGTTGGCGGCGAGCCTCGGACGGATGAAGTTATTGTGAGGAATGGGCCACGGCAAGCCTGCGTCAACGTTGGGTAGCCTCCGCGGGGACTTGCACTTTCCGCACGGCGACGACATGCACGCGATAGGTCATCGTCGCCCGGTCGTGGAGCCGAACTTGCCAGGGCACATCATTGAGTTCCGCGATCATGCGCAAGTCCGCAATGGCTTCCGGATGAGCCCCTGGCGTCAACAGGGCGCGCAGCAGCGGTTCGCTCGCGCCGCGTTGCGGGCCGCGTTGCGAGTGCCCGCCGAGCCACGCTTCCACGGGCGTCGCGGCGGGCGACCAGTCGTAGGGGCAGGCCAGCAGAGCGCTTCCACCCGCCCTTAACACTCGTGCCAGGGAACGCAGCAACTCCAGCGGCGCGGCGATGCTATCCAGCACGTTCAGGCAAATGACCGTGCCGAAGCTGGCATCGGCAAACGGCAGCGAGAGCGCATCGCAGGCCCAGAAATCCACCAGATCGCTTTGTGGAAAGTCGACCGTGAACTCGCGACGGTCGTAAACCAGGCCGACGCGCCGGCGCGGGTATTTCACCCTGCCGCACTGTAAGACCCGCGCTGCCAATCGCAACATGGCCAGGTTCAGGTCGATGCCGAGGACCGGCTGGCCCCAACGCTCGGCCAGGGTGAACGCACAGCGGCCTACCGAGCAGCCGATCTCCAGAATGGGGCCGGTCGGCGATGTGGGCAGCAATTCCAGACCGCGTTCCAGCAGCCGCAGCGTCGCACCGGGACGCGGTTCCCCAGGCACTTCGAGCGGATCGCGATCCGCGTAGTGGTCCCAGGCGTAGTAACTCAGGTGCTGCCGGTGCGTATCGAAGTTGGAGTTTGGCCCGCAGCAATCGCCGACGATGCTCTCCAGCGCTTCGCCCAGGTCGTCGCGCCAGCCGAGCGCCAGCAGGTGCGTTTGCACGTAGGCGCGGATGTCGGAAACTAGCAACGGGATACCATCGAGAACGGGATACTCGCGCAGACAGGCGGGATTGGTGCAGCCCAGAACTCCTTCGAGCAGCACGTCCGACGACTCGCGTTCGCGGTGCCTGACGGCCAAGGGAAAGGTTGCCGAACCGCGGCGGCAAACCGGGCAGCAGGGCCGCGCCGACTCGAAATGGCTACATCTCACGGGCGCTCAGCCCCCAATCATCACGGTCGGGCAGCAGGGCGGAATGATGGTGCCGCTCGGTCCCGGAATCGGCCCAACGCAAGCGGCATGCGTGGTTGAATCGCCGGCGCGAGCGGCGGGCATGTTGTTGATCATGACGGTCGCCGAGCCCATCGCGATCATGCCGGGACCGCCGGGCACACAGCCGGGGATCGAGCAAGGCACGGTGGTGCCGGTCGCGGTCGCCGCCGGCATATTGGAGATCATGACGGTCGCCGAACCCTTGACAATGGCCAGGGGCATCGGCGGATGCGGCACCGGGGTCGGCGTGGGCGCGGCGGGGTGCATCGGCGCATGGCAATGCGGGGCGGATTGCAGGACGTTATCCCCCACACGCGCGGCTGGCGGCATCGCGGTACTCTCCGAACAGCAACCACCTATAATGGACTGACGTGCATTGTCGGCGCGGCGCGGCACGCCGTCAAGCGTCGTTCTCAGGGGGCCCCGGCATGATCTGCGCCTGTGCTATTCCCATCGCCCAGATGCCGGCCATGTTTGCCAGCGTGAATGCCAACCTGGCGATGGCGGCTGGCGCGACCGCCTCGCTCAACGTGAAGGCCGCAGCAGCAGCGAGCGCTTCGCTCAAAGCTGCCCTGCAAGCCAAGCTGGCCATTTCCACGACCTTGAGTGCCTCGGCGATGGCCAAGCTGACGGCCACGGCGACCGCGATGGCCAGCGTCAAATCTACCTTGCGCGTGGACCTGCTGTCGAGCGGCGCGGCGGCGAACTTGAACCAGCTGCTTCAGGCGATGCTAGGCAACGGTCTGGGCGGAGCGCTCGGTCAGATGCCGGTGGCGGCGCTGCCGCAGCTGAAGGCGATTGCCAGTGCCGCCGCCGCGGCGCAAATGTCGAGCGCCGCTACTTCCAGCATGCAAATGGCGGCGATGGTCGCGGGCACGGCCAATGCCAACGGTACGGTCAACGCGGCAGGTGTCATGAATGCCGCCGCTGCCGTCAAGGCCGCGACCGGCGTCAGCCTGGGGGCCGCCGGTTCGGTGGCGGCGCTCGCCTCGGCGATGGCAACCGTCAACAGCAACCTGTCGCAGGTGCCGAGTTTCGGCGCGGTGGCGTCCACGTCGCTGCTCGGCAAGGTATCCGCCTTGCTCGACGCCCTGGCGGCGATCAAAGCGGGCCTGGGCGTCGATCTGACGGTGCCGGGCGCCGGCGCGAAACTGAGCAGTGCTTTGAAGTCGTCGAGCACCCCCACGTCCGCCACCCAGACCGCCGGAGGCAGCAGCCAGACGCCGACCTCGCAGACCGCGCCGCATGCGGTTACCACTGCCGCCAGCACGGCGGCTTCGTGTCAGGCCCAGGGGTTGGCGCAGGTCGGCATCCCGCAGATACCCACCTCGCTCAGCCTGCTGGCCGCGCTGCTGAGCAAACTCGGTGGTTTCGGTTGCGACGTCATCCAGCATCAGCCGTGCGGCAAGCAGTGTCCCTTCGCGCTGGCCAGCCTGTTTTCGCTCCTGGGTTGTCTCTGTCCTTCGGCGTCGAGCGGCAGCTGAAGTCCTGTGCAGGCTGTTTGGTGGAGTTCATAAACCCAGCAAATCGCTGTACGACACCGCCAGTCGGTCGCCCGGCGCAATCTCCAGGAGTTGGGACAATTCCTCCAGCCGCGCTCGCGCTACCGCCAGTTCGTCGTCCGGTCCCAGCACCGCCTCGAATTCCAGGAACGTCCCAAGTTGGGCTACTTCGTCGAGGTGAACGCGCACGTTGTGCCAGTGCAGGATTTCGCGACACTTGCGCACCTCGCCCCGGACGCCGAGCGCGGCCGTCAGCGCGGCTTTCAGCGGCGCGGCGTCGGGCACCGGCACGAGGTGATACGCGCTGAGCCGCGCCGCGACCTCGTCGGGCCGTTGATAGCCGATCAGGCACGCGCCCCGGCCCTCAATCTCGCGCAGCTTTAGCCGCCCGTGCTGGACCCGAAAGTAGGTGTCGATCTGCGATTCACTGCCGCCGGGACGCGGCGCCAGCGGTTGCAAACGCTGCCTGGCCAGGGCGAGACTGGCGCAGCACGCCTTGAGTTCGAGGTTTCTTCTCAGCATCGACTGCTCGTGGTACTAGAGGCGGGCGGCGGGCTGACGGCCGCCGGCGTTGTTTGCCAATTGGGAAGTTCTGCTGGCATTGGGCTGTCGTGGCATGGCTGGCGTGTATTATAACCCGGCGGACGGCTGCGACATCCCTGGTTCCCCGGACGACACCGGATGACCCTGACGCGCGAACAGGCCCTGGCCTTCTGGTACGGCCAGATCAATTACGAGCAGAGCCAGCCGCTGGCCGCCGACCTGAAGCTGGACCGCATGCGCGCGCTGCTGCGGCTGCTGGGCCAACCGCAGGACCGCTTTCGCATCATCCACGTTGCCGGCAGCAAGGGCAAGGGCTCCACGTCGGCCATGCTGGCGGCGATCTTGCAGCAAGCGGGCTATCGCACCGGGCTGTTCACGTCGCCGCACCTGAGCCGGGTCGAGGAACGCATTCAGGTCGAAGGCACGTCCATCACCGAGGACGAGTTGACCGCGTTGCTGAACGACGTGGCCCAGGTCTCTCGGCAGATGGAACAGCCGCCGACTTTCTTCGAGATTGCCACAGCGCTCGGTTTTCTGCACTTTGCGCGGCGGCGGGTGGAGCTGGCCGTCGTCGAGGTTGGCCTGGGCGGACGCTTCGATTCGACCAACGTCTGCCGGCCGCTGGTGTCGCTCATCACGAGCATCAGTTTCGACCACACCCGGTTGCTGGGCAACAAGCTGAGCAGCATCGCGATGGAGAAGGCGGGCATTGTCAAGCCGGGACGACCGGCGATCAGCGGGGCCACCGCCGCCGAGCCGCGCGAAGTAATCGAGATGATTTGCCGAGGCCGCGGCGCGCCGCTCTGGCAGATGGGCCGCGACTTTTCGTTCCAGTACCAGCCAGGGCAGGTGACCGCCGAGAGCGCTCGCCAGCCGCGCGTCACCGTGACGGTCGGCCGCCAGGTCTGGCCGGAAATGGAGCTGGGCCTGCTCGGCCGGCATCAAGCGGCCAACGCCGCCATTGCCGTGGCCTGCGTGGCGCGGCTGCGGCAGCAGGGCATTCATATCGGCGAAGCCGCCGTGGCGACGGGACTGGCCGGCGTCTACTGGCCGGCGCGCCTGGAAGTGCTCCAGCGCCGGCCGTTGGTGGTGCTCGACTGCGCCCACAACGTCGCCTCGGTGGAGGCGTTGACCCAGACGCTGGACGAATCGTTCCCGCCCGCGCGCCGCTTGCTGGTGCTGGCCTGCGCCAACGACAAGGACTTGCCCGGCATGCTGCGCGGCCTGACGCCGCACTTCGCCCACGCCTACCTGACCCGCTTCACGACCAACCCGCGCGGCGTGCCGCCGGAACAGCTGGCCGAGTTGCTGGCCCCCATCGGTGGGCTGCCGTTCTCGGTACACGCCAACCCCGCCGACGCCTGGCAAGCGGCACGCGCGGCGGCCGGCACGGGCGATACCATCGTTATCACCGGCTCCGTCTACCTGGCAGGCGAAGTGCGGCCGTTGCTGATGCAACCGGGATGAGCGGCTCTGTCGCTTCTGAATCAAGAACCATCGCCGCGAATGGCGCGCAAGCTCCGCCGCACCGGGCGTTCTGGTCGTGATGAGCATGCCGGCTGTCCCCGTTGCGGCGACGACGCTATGCCCGCAATCTGGTCTTGACAGCCCCGCGACTCATTTTCACTGGCCCTGGGGCCAACGTCGGGCTACGTTTCAGTGTTAGGAAGGGAGAGGGCCGCGCATTTCATGCGATGCCGCCAGCGGTCCAGGTCAGCGGTCGAGGAGTTCACCATGTCCGCCAAGCACTATCCAGGCGTTGCCGCGTTGCTGCTACTGGGCGCGTTCGCCGCGCTGCCCGCCTCCGCCCAGGGGCAGAAGAGCGACCTGATCGACAAGCTCCGGGCGCAGAACGAAATCGCCGCCCAGAAAATGGAGGCCGATTTTCGCGAGGCCATGGCCGATGCACAAAGGCTGTCGTCCGACCCAGCCCGCGCGCTGGAGCGCTTGCAAAAGGTGCTCGGCCAGCTGGAGGCCGACCGCGCCCTGACGCCCCAGCGCCGCGACCTGCTCACCCGCCAGCTGAAGGACCGCATTCGCGTCGCCACTCAGGAAGCCGACCGGCTGGCCGCGAAGAATGGTCCGAAGGGCCGCGATCCGGAAGCCCGCAGCGCCGACACCGACCAGATCAACCGCAGCCTGATCCAGATTCGCGAGCTGCAAAAGGCGGGGAAGACCGCCGACGCCAAGGCTCAGGCGGAAGACTTGTTCCGCCGCCACCCGAACCTGGCCGCGCCGCAGGCCATCGGCAAGACTTCCTCGGTGCTGGACCACGTCGCGTATCTGAACCAGATGCGCGAGGATTCGGCCGGCAAGCGCATCGGCGCGATGAACAACGTGGACCGCGCTGCCCTGGCCCCCGGCAGCGACATGGAATTTCCCAAGGACTGGGCCACCCGCGTCGCTCAGCGCGAAGCCGGCATGAGCCCGACCACCAGCAAGAAGGAAAAGGAGATCCTGTCGTCGCTGAACAAGGAAGTGTCCGTCGACTACAAGGGCGGGGCCTTCTTCGACGTGATCGAGGACCTGTCCACCAAGCTGGGCGTGCCGATTCTGCTCGACAAGAACTCGCTGGCCGACGCCCTGGTGACCAGCGATACGCAAGTGAACTTCGCGGTCAAGGGCGTGAAGGCCCGCACGGTGCTGCGTAAGGTGCTGGGCGAGGTCGGCCTGGCCTACATCATCAAGGACGAAACCATCCAGGTCGTCACCGAACGGCAGGCCAAGGAAACGATGGTCACCAAGACCTATTTCCTGGGCAGCATCATCGCCGGCGGCCCGCTCCAGAACTCCGGCCTCCGCTGGTGGCCCGGCATCAGCCAGTTCGAGGCGCTGCAAAACGTGCTGAGCGTCGTGAACCTGATCCAGAGCACGGTCGATCCGCCGAGCTGGCAGGCCAACGGTGGCCAGGGCACCATCGCCTTCCACGCCCCGTCGATGGCGTTGATTATCCGCAACTCCGCGGAAGTACACGGCATGATGGGCGGCTACGGCAAGTAAACTGCCAGCGGTCGAAATACAGAACAGGCCGGGAGCACGCCGCTCTCGGCCTGTTTGCTGCGCCAACCGCGCACACTTAAATCAAGTCCTTGGCTTCTTCCTCGACCTGCTTCTTGAACTTGTCGTATTCCGCTTGGGTGATTTCCTTGCTGGCCAGCTGCTTCTTGATCGCTTCCTTGTCATTCAGATACTTTTTCAGCATCTTGTAGGCCTCCTTCTCCTTCTCCAGAGCGATGCGGTGGGCTTTTTCGAGCGGCTCGTAGAACTCGTCAAAATCCGCGACCAGTTTGTTGTACAAGATCGCGAAGGCCTTGAAGTTCACGACCGTCATGCCGCTGTCCGGCGCGTGGCGCGGATACATGTGGCAGGCGACCACGACCTTCTTCTTGATCTCGGAGTCCCGTTTCGCGACTTCCTGGTAGCATTTGGCCGCTGCATTGACCGTCGCTTTGTTGAGCGGGGTCCACTTCGATTTCAACAGATCCGAGACGCCCTTCTGGAACTTGATGAACCAGCGCGCCTGGCTGGGCACGTTGTCCACGAAGTGCTTGCGTCGGGCCGCGGCAGCTAGCCACGTTTTGCTCTCCTCCAGCAGTTGGGGAATGGTCTCCGACAGGAAGCCTTCAAGCAATCCCTTGTGCTTGTCCCATTCCTTGTCGAATTGCTCCTTGGGAGCGTTGTCGCCTGGAATCTTGATCGCGAATCCCATGGGGCTCTCCGGTAGAAAGAGTGCGAATACTGAGTAGATGTATCTAGCGCTATGTGGTACGCCGGTACCAAGGCTGAGGTTCAACATTATGGAGAACATTCTCGCGGGCCAGTGGCAGATCGCCGGCTGGCGGTCAAGTGGCGGCGTCGAAGCTCTTGCACGTTCACCGCACCGCGAGCACCAATCGTGATGGAGACGACCATGAGCCAGTATTTCCCGACCCCCGATGAATGCGCCCGGCACACCATTTTTCCGGGTGTTCACATCATGACGGCAGCCTGCGAGAAGATGATGCTGTCGGTGGTGGATATCGAGCCCAATGCCGTAGTCGAGGAGCACCAGCACCCGCACGAGCAGGTGGGCATGCTGCTGTCCGGCCGGGCGATCTTCTACATCGGCGACGAACAGAAGACGTTGCAAGCGGGCGATCTGTATCGGATCCCCGGCAACACGAAGCACCGCGTCGTTGGCCTGGACGGCCCGGCGAAGGCACTCGACATCTTCGCGCCGGTGCGCGAGGAGTATCGGTAGCAACTCGTTCTGGGCGGCGTTTGAATTTTCAATGAATGAATGGGCGACGACAGGTCTGGGGCCGCCACTCTGCCGCGTGGCGAAGTGGCGGACCCAGGCGGACCTGGAGCACTGGTCAGGAAATCATGGTCTTGGGAATGCCTTCGGGGGGCACGAACTTGAAGGAGTCGTCGTCGATGGGCGGGTTGGCGATCCAGTTCCGGAAGACGGTGAGCGAAATCGGTCTACCCAGGTCGGTTTTGAAATCGATGACTAGCTTGCGCGGCCAGGGCCGCTCGCCAGCGTCAATCCAGATCTGCCAGTTGACCTTCGGTTGCTCGATCGCCAGATGATGGCAGCGCACGTTCTCAACCAGATGCACGCCCACGTAGTCGCCGCGCTCCGCCTCGTCGAGATTGAGGAGGTGGGTATCGGCGGCCAGCAAATCGGCCAGGGGCAAGGCGATGCTGAACCGCTCCGCCATGAACTCGGCGAGTTGCTTGAGGTTGCCGTTCAGCTCGAACTCCGCCCAGGCTTTGCGCAAGTAATGGACGATATTCACCGTCCGCCCGTCGAAGCACAGCAGGGAACCGCCCCGGTCGCTGTCGAACTGGCTGCGGACGCGGTTGGGCCGCGCGAGCAGAATGTGGCCGATCTCGGCCAGGAAAATCTTCCGGCCCGCGTCGTCCAGGACTTCTTCGTAGGAGCGGTCGAGTTCGAGCGAATAGGCGGGCAACGAGTCGAGATACTTGCGCATGACCCCGTAATGCTGCCGGGCTGTTGCTTCGACGGCCACGAAAGTTCCTCCGGTGGCACACTTGCCAATCCCCAAGCGGCCTGGAGGTGTTGTAGGGACGCGGCGGGCCGGTTCAACGGAATCAGGCCGCGGCGGCGGGCAGGGCCACGATGGTGATGCCGTAGCGGTCGGCGAGAGCCACGGTGTCGGCCTGGTCGAGAATGATGGTCTGGTCGGCCTCGATGGCCAGCACCTTACCGCCGGCATGGCGCATGGTCTCGATGGTGGCGGTGCCGACGGTGGGCACGTCGAAGCGGCGGTCCTGCTGGGGCTTGGCGACCTTGACGACCACGAAGCCGCCGGCGCGGCATAGCCCGCCGGCGCGGAGGATGGCCTGGTCGGTGCCCTCGATGGCCTCGACGGCGAGCACGGCCCGTTCGCGGACGGCCACGCTCTGGCCGACGTCGAGCCGGCCCATTTCCTTGGCCAGCTGCCAGCCGAAGGCGATGTCTTGCTCCTCGCGGGCCGTCGGCGGCCGGCGCGTCAAGGTTCCCGCTTGCACGAGCAACTCCGGGCACAGGTCCAGGGCGGAATCGAAAATCAGGCCGTCGGCGGCGAACTCGTCGATCAGGCCAAGCAGCAGGCTGTCGTCGCGGTTGTCGGCGCGGCGGCGGTTGTACCAGAAGCGGATGGTGCGCCAGTCGGGGAACAACTGGAGCCAGCGCCAGGGGCTGTAGAGCACGGACTTGGTGATCTTGCCGGCCATCACCAGCCGTTTGACGCCGGCCTGCTTGAAGCAGCGGATGGCCCGGCCGAAGCCTGCCAGCCGGCACCAGTAGAACTGCTGCACCAGACCGATCAGTTCCGGCGAAGCCTCCGACCGGATGCCGACGCAGACCACCGGGATGCCGACGCTGCGCGCCTTTTCGGCGAAAGCGATGGGAAAGCGGCCCCGACCGGCGAGCAAGCCGACGGGCCGCCGCTCAGCCAGCCTGGCGTTGGTCCTGTCCATCCTCGCTCCTCGTCCCGTGTCCGCCGCGCCCCTCGCCTTCCAGCCCCAGGTGCTTTTTGACCCGCTCCAGGTCGCGGCGCATCTCCGGCAGTTTGTCGAGCGTCAGCAGAATGCGCTTCTGGTCGCGCACCGGCCGCGCCGGCGCGCCCAGCACGGTTTCGCCGGCGGGCACATCCGACGGCACGCCGGACCGCGCCGCGACCACGGCCCGTTCGCCGATGTGGACGTGATCCGCGATGCCCACCTGGCCGGCGACCACGACGTAATCGCCCGTGCTGCTCGAACCCGCGATGCCCATCTGGCTCACGAAAAGATTGTGCGCGCCGATCTGGCAGTTGTGCGCGACCTGCACCAGGTTATCGATCTTGGTGCCGACACCGATCCGCGTCGCCTGGAACGCGCCGCGGTCGATGGTGGTGTTCGCGCCGATTTCCACATCATCGGCGATCTCGACGTGGCCGAGTTGCGGCACCTTGGCATGTCGGCCGTTCTGGAAGCGGTAGCCGAAACCGTCCGCGCCAATGGTCGAGTTCGCGTGAATGGTCACGCGGTTGCCGACGATGCAGCCGTCGTAGAGCACGACGTTCGGGTGCAATGTCACGTCGTCGCCGAGCCGGCAATCCCGGCCGATAACGCAACCGGGGTAGAGCCGACAACGGTCGCCAATCAGAGTGCCTTCGCCGATGCTAGCCAAAGGGTGTACGCTGGCGTCCGCGCCGATGAGCACGGTCGGGTGAATCTTGGTCAGCAGGTCGATGCCGTGAATGGGCAGCGGCGGTCGGCCTTGCAAATGCTGAAAAATAGCGACGAAAGCCGCCAGTGGATCCTTGACCTGAATATGCGGTCGGCCGGCGAGTGAGATTTGCGCGGAAACGACCGCGGCCGAGGCCAGGCTCTTGGCGAGCTGGGGCAGGTGCTTGTCATTCTCGACGAAGGTGATGTCGCCGGCGCGGGCTTCCGCCAGGGTCCTGGCCCCCGTGATCGGCAAATCACTGTCGCCGACCACCGTTCCCTGGACCAGTTCCGCCAGCTCTCGGAGAGTGACACTCACGCGGCACGTCCTTTCATCCTTGAACGAACGGTGGGCGCTGCTTGCCGGCAAGGTAATCAATCGGCCCGCGCCGGACAATGCGAGTTTGGTCCCGGTCAGATGACCACCGGCTTGCCCAGTTTCCGGCGGACCACGGTGAACTGGCCGGCGTGCATCAGGGTGTGGTTCGAGACCAGCAGCAGCAGCGCGCCCAGCGTGGGGGCGAACTTGGCCATCGGCCCCGGGTTGGGTTTATCGAGGTCGGCGTCGGTCATGGTGTCGAGGGCTGCCAGCGACACTGCCCGGCTGCGGTTGAACAGGTCGAGGTACTCCGACTTCTTCAGGTAGGCCGCGTTCGGTTCGTCGTTGGCGCCCTTCTGATCGTGCAACGCTTCAAAGCCGGCGGGCAGGTCCGGAAAACGGATGCCCGGCAGCACGTCGAGCAGTTTCCCTTCGGCGACGATCAGGTGTCCGAGTTGCCAGGCGATGTGGTTCGCGCCGGCGACGGGCCGAATTAGCAGGTCGGCGTCGGACAGGTCGTTGAGGTACATGCCCAGGATGTGCTGGGTGCTTTGCAGGGCACCACGGATCGCGGCGACGCCGTTCATGAAGGAGTCCTTTCGAGTCCGGTGTTGGTGGTAAGGCAGCCGACGGAAAGTATACGGATCGCGCGTCGGCAGCCCATTGTCCGCGCCGCGGCGGCGTGGTACAACGGCCGCTTTCCCCGCTGGCAACCCAGGAGTCCGCACCCGTGGCCGAACCGCTTCGTTGCGTCAAACCCGACAGCGTCATCACCGGCTGGGACTTTTCCACCGGCGGCGTCAAGTGCCTGGCTTTCGACCTCGACGGCCAGTCGCTGGCCGAAGTCCGCTTACCGACCGACCTCTGGACCGCGGACGGCGTCAGCGAACTGAACCTGATGCAACTGGAAGGCCAGGCCCTCGCCACCATCCGCGCGATGGAATGTCAACTGCTGGAGCAGGGCCGGGTGTGGGACTGGGTGGCGGGCGGCATCTCGGCCACCCATCACAGCGCGGGACGCATCGACCGGCACCACAACCAGGTGCGGCGGGCCATCTGCTGGAACGACCATTCACTGGCGGAGTACCATGCCCTCGGCCTGAAGCGACTGGGCGGTCAGGAGGCGGTCATCAAGGCCATCGGTGGGCCGTGGGCCATTCGCTACACGCTCAGCCACCTGGTCAAGGATGAAGCCCACCTGTCGCCGGCCGACTGGAAGCGCACCGAGTTCATCGCGCCGCACGGCGTACTGGCGGCGGGTTATCTGACAGGCAATTTCACCGTCACCAGCGTGTCGTCGGCTGCATCCACGGGCCTGATGAACCTGAAGACCTGCAAGTGGTCCAGCGCCATGCTGAAGGCCCTCGATGACGCCGGCTACCGCAAGCTGGCGGCCAAGCAACTGCCAGAGATCGTCGAGCAAAGCCACCTCGTGGGCCGTTTGCCCGATACACGGCTCGTCGTCAACGGCCGGGACAAGTCCAAGCGCGGCGCGGCGGTCTTTCCGACATCCGATGACCAGGCGGCTGGGCTAGTGGGCGGCGGCGCGGTAGATGCCGGACAGATGGCGATCATCCTCGGGCATTCCGCCGTCGTGAATTCATCGTCCAGCCGTTTGCCCTCTGGGACGAGCCTCGATGCCATGCGCCTGAACTGGGGGCCGTACCTCTGGATGCGCTGCTACAACAACGGCGCGCAGTTCCTCGATCGGGTCATTGGCTCCAAGCCTGATTGGAACAAGCTCGAAGCGGC
>JAEUIF010001453.1 GCA_016795185.1 Planctomycetia bacterium
TCAGCCGGCGGGCGCTGTACCGACTGATCGCCAAGTATCGCCTGGAGGGGGAGAAGTAAGGTTGCCGACCGCTAAACCGCAAGCGAGTACGACTACGCTTGCGGTTTAGCAAGGTCACTGAGCGGGTTCCTAGACCGCGCCGTCGAACTGTGCCACGGCGGCCAGGATGTCCGTGCTGCTCACCACGCCGACGGGGTGGCGGTAGCAGTCGAGGACGAAGACCCGGTGTATGTGGGCATCCAGCATCAGCCGGGCCAGATGTGGCAACGGCTCCTTCATGTTGCAGCTCACCACGTCGATCGACATGTGATGGCGCACCTCGTCGCGGGGCAGCATCTCCAGGTCGATCACCTGCCACTCGGAGCAGTATTCCGGCCGCGTCATCGAGTGGCTGCCGCCAGCCTCCGCCCACTTCATGAAGTCGGTCGTGGACAGCACGCCGACGCAGCGCCCTTCACCGTTGACGACGGGCGCACCGGAAATGCCCTCCTTTTGCAGCAGGCTGGCCGCGCCGTGCAGGGACATGTCCTCGGGAATGGTCACCACCGGATGTTTCATCAAGTCGGCGGCCGTCAGGGTCATCAGATTTTGTTCAGTTGCGACCATGTTCGACTCCTCGATTGGGGAGAGGCGCTGGGTCTACAGCGGCGAGTCGGGCAATGGATTGGAATTGCAAACCCGATGCCACCCGCTCCACTGACAACCAAAAATGACGAATATCCAGGAATTGATTGATTTTTCGTGGATCGGTATTGGACGACGAGCGCCAGCGCGGCCATTTCCGCACATTCGGCGTGTCAATTCGCCCAATCGGTAAGCCGCCCACGGCTTCGCACAAGCCTTGGTTATAAGAAGCCGCGAGCGGTGTTTGGAGCCGAATCAGTACGGAATCAGCCCATAGGCATCCAGCCACTGGTAAATCCAGGGCATGCGCCAGGGGTTCCAGGCCGGATAGCTGACGGAAGCGACCGAAATGCAGAGGAAGACCAACGCCAGCGCTCTCCCCCAGCGCCGCGTCGCCAGCCAATCGACGGCGGGCAGCATCGTCAGCAGCCAGAAGGGCGTCAGCCAGAACACCCAGCGCGGCCCGCTGCACCAGCCGCCGTAATTGTTCGTCTTCACCAGGTAGAAGCCGACGACCACGACGGTCAGGTAAGCGGTCAGCAGCGCGATCATCGTGTACGGGCAGCCGCGCAGTCGCTCCAGAATGCCTGGATTGCTAACGCTCGCGGGTGGTTCGACAGCGGCAGCTGTTTCGCCCTCTGACGGACCATCCGGTTCAATGACGGCCGGCGCGGGGGATTCACCCCACAGACCCCGACGCACTCCGAGCCAGATGCCGACCACGCTGAGCAGGAAAATCGGCGACAGCGAGAAGATGCCGTGATGGCCGAACAGGAAATGAAACATGTACGTCGGGCGCGTTTCCTTCTTCCAGGCGAAGTCGATGCCGGTCTTCTCCTTGCCGGGAACTTCCAGCCAGTGGCTGCCGGCGTACAGGTACCATTCCGATTTCGCGCCGACTTCGGCGTAAGCGGGCGTCAGTCGGCCGATGGCCAGGTAGTTCGTCAGCAAGCCGGCTGCCACGACGAGCAGCACCGGCGGCACGAAGCCGAGCAGCGTTTGGCGCGGCGCGCGCCAGAGTAGCAAGCAACCCAGGCCGACCAGGAAGGCCATGGCGGGAAGTTCGACGGCCGCCGTGAAGGCCGCCAGCAAGCCCGCCAGCGCGAAGCGCCAGAGCGGCTGTGTCGCCGGGTCGGTCCAGAGGTCCACGGCCAGGTAGAGCGCAAACAGCCCGGTACACGCCGCGATGGTGTGGTTGTTCAGCGTGATGGCGAAGGTCGTCAGGAACGTACCGAAGCAGCCGGCGGCCAGCGCGTACAGCCGGCCCCAGTCGCTGCCACCGAAGCGGTCGATGAGCCGCGCTAGCAGTACCCAGTACAGGATCAACGGCAGCCAGTTCACGGTCAGCAGCACGGTGCGGACGATGGCGAAGAGGTGCGTCTGAAAGTTCCAGCCGAGCAGCTGCTTGAGCAGCCAGTATTCACCGGCCAGCAACGTCGGAAGCAGCGGCGGCTTGCTGGAGTAGAACTTGCGCGTCTCCGGGTGCATCACCTTATCGACGCCGCCCCAGCCTTCCTCGAAGGTGATGCCGCTGTCCTTGTAAGCGCCGGTGGCCGGGTCGGTGATGGTCCGTTCGCCGATCTGGTAGGTGCCATCATCGACCAGGACGCGGATGGTCGCCCAGCGTGAACGGTCGTTGGAACTGAACGTCGGCATCGGCTTGGGCCGAACTTTCGGCCATTCGCGCTTCGTGTCTTCCGCCACCGATGGGTCGCGGTGCAGATAGGGTTCGTAGTTGAAGTTCACGCTCAGGATGCGGCCCGCGACCAGGCCCGCGCTGGCCACGATCATCAGGGTGTATACGGTCTGGCGGAATTCGGCGTTGGTTGGCATCGCGCTTCGGGGAAGGGGTAAGGAGTGCGTCACACGGTCGCGCTGGGGACCGGGTACTCGGTATTGCTGCGGGCTTCGGTCGTTTCGGCGATGCTGTAGCTGTCCGTGTCTCGACTGTGATAAGCGGTGATCAGTTCCGCCAGGAAGCCCATCGACATCAGCTGCGCGCCCATCAGCAGAGCAGCCAGCGCATAGATCAGGGCGGGCCGCTCGTGCAGTGGTGGAAACGCTTCCGGATTCTGAAGGCGGATGAGCCAGGTGACGGCCAGATAGACCATGCCCAGGTTGCCGATCAAGAAACTGAGCAGGCCCAGGCTGCCGAGCAGGTGCTGCGGCCGGCGGCCGAAGCCGGTCAGAAACTTCACGGTCATCAGATCGAGCAGGCCCTTCACAAAGCGATCGACGCCCATGTACTTGCCGACGCCGAATTTACGTGCCCGGTGCTGGATGTCGATCTCGCCGACTTTCCAGCCGCGCGCCGCCGCCAGCACCGGAATGAAGCGGTGCAATTCGCCGTAGAGCCGGACTTCGCGGAAAATCTCGGCGCGATACGACTTCATGCCGCAGTTGTGGTCGTGCAGATTGACGCCCGTCACCCAGCCGACGAGGGCGTTGAAGACCCGGCTGGGCAGCACCTTGTGCCAGGGGTCGTGGCGGACGCGCTTCCAGCCGCTGACCACGTCCAGTCCCGTGTCCATCTTGGCCAGGAAACGCGGAATTTCCTTGGGATCGTCCTGAAGGTCGGCGTCCAGGGTGACGATGACGTCGCCACGCGCCGCCTGAAAGCCGGCCGAGAGCGCGGCCGCCTTGCCGAAGTTGCGCCGGAACCGCAGGCCGTGGACACGCACATCCTGCTTGGCCAGTTCGGTGATGACGTTCCAGGAGGAATCGCGGCTGCCGTCGTCCACGAAACGGATTTCGATGTCGAGGTTGTTGGCCCGCGCCGCCTCGACGATCTCCTGATACAGCGGCGGCAGGCTTTCTTCCTCGTTGACCAGCGGAATGACAATGGAAATCATGAATCGGCAATCAGCGGTTGGGATACGGGTTGGCCGGGCGGGCAAGCGGCGGGCGCTGCGGGCTGGCATCCCCCCACGGGCCACCAGCGTACTAGCAACACCATGATGATCTCCGCAAGGGTCCAGAGCAAGCGCAAGACCAGGACGACGATGATGGCCCAGAAGGTCGCGTTCTCGCCGGGAGCGAGGCGGGCGATTTCGGGCTTGAGCATTTGCTCCAGCACGGCTTCCCGGACGCCCATGCCGCCGGGCGAGGGGATAAACATGAAACCCGCAACCCAGGCCAGCGCCGCGAAAGCCGTGCAACGCGCCCACAATTCCAGCGTCCAGGGCACCGATACCGGCAGCATGGCATGCAGCACGGTCAGCAGACTGAGGCCGAGCAAGGCCCAACCGCCCGCGGTGATGGCCAGCCCGCCCAGCAGCGTGGGCAACCGCACTGCCGGCAGGGCCACGGCGCCGGTGTTGCCGCCAAACCGCTGTGCGGCGCGGCCGGCGATGCCCGTCACCAGGCGCATCAACGGGTTGAAGAAGACCGGCAGCAACGGCACGGCGACCAGCACGAACAGGCCCAGGGACCACCAGGTCTTGGCTTCGTCCAGCGCGACGAGCGCGAGCAGCACGGCGGCCACCAGCGCGCCGGAGGCCATCGTGGTCAGCGTTTCGTAAGTCGCGGTCATGGCGGCCACCGACGGCCGAACGCCGGAACTGGTCAGCAGTCCGGTGCGCAGCAGCAGGCCCCACGCCTTGCCGGGCACGTACTTGCCCATGTGGCCGATGTAGTAGGCCCGCACGGTGGCCAGCACCCACGGCTGTTCGCCGACCGCCGCGAGCAAGCGATACCAAAAGTACGCCGAAAAGCCGAGCCCTAGCAGGTAGGTCAGACCGCCCAGGGCCAGCCAGTCGTAGCGCGGATTCAGCGGGCGCTCCCAGAGTTCCGGCCGGCGCAGGATGCTGGCAAAGCGCCAGCCGACAGCCAGCACGATGGCCAGCGCGATCAACGCCTTGGCGACCGGCCACCAGACTTGCTTCCAGGACCACATGCGGAAGCATTGTAGTCTGACGGCGCGGGTCTGTCCCGTTCTTCCGCGCACCGTTGCACATGCGCAGACGGTTTGATAGGTTGTTCGCTGAGAGCCTGTGCGAAAAGGGGACG
>JAEUIF010001478.1 GCA_016795185.1 Planctomycetia bacterium
GGCGGAACGACGAACCAGAAGTGCGAAGCCGCAAGCGGCGATTCTCAATCGGCGGCCGGTAGCGTCGGTATGGAAAAATCGCTGCTGAAGGTCAGCCGGGTGCCGCCCGTGGCGACCTCGCCGCTGAGCATCCATAGCGCCAGTGGATCGTTCTCCGGCGTGTTCAGTTCCAGAATGACCTTCTCGCTCCAGCTGTGCTCGACGACGCGGATCACCACTGGGTCGCCCAGCTTCCAGCGAATGCGCCGCGGAAACTCGAACTCCCATTCCGGTTGATAGCTGTTGTTGACGATGGTGCTCGGCCCGTAGCGGATGCCATTGACCTCGACCTCGACGGACAGCTTGGGCCCGCGCGTGAACCAGCGCGCCGCGCTCTTCTCGAATTCACCGTTCTTCAGGACGACCCGGTATTCGCCCGGCACGCTGACCCGTTCGCCCCAGCGCAGCAACTCGGTGACGATGGCCTTGAACTTTCCTTGCGGATGAACGCTCAGGTAGCGGCGGGCGTGTGGCGACCAGTGGGTCACATTGCCTGGGTTGCCCCGGTACTGGTCGCGCAGACCGCGGAAGTCGTGCTTGTCCCAGTCCGCGTCGATGGTCCGAATGGCCAAATTCGCTTCCTGGACGAACGCACCGCTCACGGGATGCTTCTCCAGGTAGCGCTGGTAGTGCTCGCGCCGCGTCTGGAAGTTCAGCGGCTGCTTCGTGGAATAATCGCGGGCCGTCTGAATGTCGCGTTCGTCCAACCGCTGGGCAAAGTAGCTCCGGTGCTGGCGCGCTTCGGCCGCGAACTTGCTCTCGGCGAATTCCGCGAGGAAACCATCCGCGCGCTGGAGCAGCGCGGGTAAATCCTCAAAACCCTCGGCAGCGCGGCGCAGCTCATCCAGCGACTGGTACGCGCGGCGATTGAACTGCTCGTCGCGTCGGGCCTTCATGGCAGCGCGCAGCGCTTCCAGATCGCCGTCGACATCGACCTCCGGATGCAGGGCACGAAATTCCTGGAACAGTTGCCAGCCGGCTTCCGGGTTGGCATCGGGATCGGCGGCCTGACGACGCAGTTCGGCCAGCCGGGCGTCGCGCTGCCGGTCGCGCAGCTGCCGGTTGAGGTCCGCGATCACGGCGTCTTCCTGCTCGGTATGGCTCACGCCGGTCAGTTGCCGGGTGGGGTGCCAGACGCGGTAGTCTTCCCAGTGTTGCAGCGCCAGTGCGGGATCATCGGTGACGCGCTGCACCGCCTGGTAGCCCAGAGCGTCGTAGCCCCACAGGCCGACCAGCAGGCACGCAGCGCCGGCCAGACCAGCAGCCCAGCGGCGGCGACGGCGCTGCTGCTGGAGCTGGCGCAATCGCTGCTGGAAGTCGGCCGTGGCGGGCGCGTCCGGGTAGCGCTGGGCGAAGCAGGCCACGCAGCGTTCCAGCAGCGCCACATCGCCCCTGGCCAGCGTCCACAGGCGTTCGAGTCGCGATTGATCGAGCCGCTGCAAGGCGTCCGCCAGCCAGGCCAGCGGTTCGGCCAGGGGCTGCTGCAATTCTTCGCCGAGGGCGCTGACAGCGAATAGGCCATTCTCCGGACAGTGCGCCGCGAGGGCGTGGCGCGTCATGCCGAAGTGTCGATCGGCGACTACGTCGAGGTCCGAGGCGGGCTCGGGCAACAGGTCGGCCTTGGTCAGCAGCAGGGCGACCGGCCGTTCCGTGGTCGGGCGCGGCTCGCTGGCCAGGTAGTCCTCGATCAGTTGCTCGATTTCCTGCTGGCGACGCAGCCGGTGGTCGGCGTCGGGCAACTGGGCGAGGTCGAGGCAGAGCCAGACGGCGTCGCAGTCGCGGAGGAACTCGCGGATAGTCGTTTCCCGACCCAGTTCGACGTGCTCGCCCTGGTAGTCGCGCAGCAGCAGGTCGAAGCGCTCCGAGCCTCGGTACAGGTGGAAGTGCAGGTCGGTTTCCGCCAGAGTGGCGGGCAGCGTCTCGCCGGCTTCCAGTTGCTTCAACTTGTCGGCCAGGTAGTCGGCGGTGAGGGCCTCGGCGGCGGCCAGGCGCAGTCCTGGCAACCGGCCGGACACGGCTTCTCGATAGAGGACGGTCAGCAGCGTGGTCTTGCCGACGCCGCGATGGCCAAACAGGCCGACGCGGTGTGGCCGGCACAGCCGGTCGGCGAGTGACGAGCGCGACATGGTGCGGTTCCTTGAAACGGGAGCTGAAACCGGAGCGAGGCGTCTCCAGTATTGTAATTCGTCCGCCGGGCATTCATATTGTCAAAGTAGCTTGCCGCTCCTGCCGGCGTAACGCAGCGCCCCCTACAGTTTGACGTGCTGATCAAGAGACAGGTTCGGGCTGAATTCTGGCGGCGGGTTACCTTCAGGAGTCGATCTCATGCAACGATTGCTGCTGGCCATTGTGCTGCTCCTCATCCCGGCCGTGCCCGTCGCGGCCCAGGAGAAGAAATTTCAGCTCGAAAAAGACCTGGTCTACGGCAAGGGCGGGCAGACCGACCTGAAGCTGGACCTGGCGGCGCCCACGGAAGGCGGCGGACCGTTTCCGGCGGTGGTGTGCGTGCATGGCGGCGGCTGGCGCGGCGGTAGCCGGACTGATCTCACGCGGACCATCGAGATGCTGGCGGGGCGGGGCTTCGTCGCCGTGGCGGTGACGTATCGCCTGGTGCCGACGGCCGGCTTCCCGGCGCAGATCGAGGACTGCAAGGCAGCCGTCCGCTGGTTGCGGGCCAACGCCAAGAAGTACAAGGTTGATCCCGACCGCATTGGCGCTGTCGGCATGTCGGCGGGCGGTCATCTCGTCGCGCTGCTCGGCACGACCGTGAAGGAAGATGGCCTGGAAGGCAGCGGTGGCAATGCCGAGTTCTCCAGCGGCGTGCAGGCGGTCATCAGCTTCTTCGGCCCGTCCGACCTGAGCGAGCGCGCCTGGAACCCGCAACTGGAGAAATCGCTGATCGAGCCGTTGGTCGGTGGTTCCTTCGCCGACAAGCCGGAACTGTACAAGAAGGCGTCGCCGGTGACTTACATCCGCAAGGGCGCGCCGCCCTTCCTGCTGTTTCATGGCACCGCCGACAAGGTGGTGCCAGTCAGCCAGTCGCGCATCCTCGCGGAAAAGCTGAAAGCGGCAGGCGTCTCGGACAAGCTGGTGGAGATCCAAGGCGCGGACCACGGCTGGGCGGGGCCCAAGCTGCTGGAGAGCATCGAGCAGTCGGTCAAATTCCTCGAAGAGCATTTGAAAAAGGGAGCGCAATGATCGCCGAGCCGCGCAGAAGCAAAAAGGCGGGAGCCGTCGACCGAGGGCCGACGGCTCCCGCCTCTGAAGGCATTTTCGGGCGGCGCTACTGCTGGCCGCTGCTGCTGCTGACGGGCTATCTCCTCTTTGCCCACGGCTGCCACGGCGACGAGGACAACGAGCTGTTCGCGCGGTTCAATCCATCGCAACGCTTCAATGAAGCGTCGCAAACCGCAGCGGACCTTACGACTGCGGCACTTCCATCGGCATCGGCTGGGCCATGAACTGCATGCCGCCGTCCAGCTTGAAGCGGTTGTGTAGCGCTTCCTGCACCTGCTGCATGCGGCGGTCGTCCTTGGTGTCGTACGCGCCGACCGTGACCACGCTGTTGTAGCGCGTGTGCAGCACGTATGCTTCAAAGCCCAGCTTGCGCAGGGCCTCGGCGAGATTGTGGGCGTTCAGCGCGCTCGCGGCCAGCTGCTCGCCGGCATTGCGGCCCAGGAGCTTGTCCATGACCGACGGGCTGGTCCCCGCAGCCTGCACCACCGGCAGACCCTGGAAGACCGCCACCACCAACGTCCACGGCTTCTTGCACTGGAACAGGCTGTAGTTCTCATCCTCGTTCAACTTCTTCATCAGCGGGTCAGCCTTCTTGCTGTCCGCACGCTGGTCCTTTGGGATCGTGGGGTTGTCTACCACGAACGCGGAATTGAACGGGTTGATCTTGATCTGCTGGATGAAGACGCCTTCCTCGCCCTTGTCGGACTTGCCCGGCTGTACGCGCTCGCCGGAGATGAAGTACTTTTCCGGCGGCTTCAGGCGGCGCACGCTGTCCAGGTTGGCGCGGGCAGTTTCCGCATCCTTGTAACCGCCGACCAGCACGGCATAGTGCTCTTCGATGCGTTCGATGGGAAAGCGCGATTGCCCGTACTTCTTCCGCAGCTCTTCGAGGTGCTGCTGCTGCTTGAGCCGCTCCTCGCGCCCCTTGGCGAAGACGTAAGCCGGCAGCTTGTGGTCGCGGCGGACGGCGGCGGCCAGTTCGTTGGCCTGCTCGGCGGCTTTTGGTCCCTTGAAGCTGTGGACGAGGATCAGGCTCTTGCCGGCTTCCGGCACGATCGGGAACTGAATCGCCGGGTTGACCGGATTGACAGGCTCGATTGGCTGGAACGGATTGGTGACCTGGCCGACGCCCAGGCCCGTCAGGCCGAGGAGCGCCACGCCGAACGCGGCGGTGAACAGTAAGCGTTGCATGTTCGCCCTCCCCATCGCAAGTACGGACTCTCGCGGGAGGGGCTATAGCAGAGGTCGGCGGCTCAGTCCAGAGGCCAATTCCCGCCCAGGGCCTTGCGCTGCTCGGCGGTAATCTGGTCGATGCCCACCTTGCCCAGCTTGAGCAGTCGGTCGAGCTGGCTGCGCGAGAACGTGGCTTCCTCGCCGGTGCCCTGCACCTCGACGAACTGGCCCTGGCCGGTCATCACCAGGTTCATATCGACCTCGGCGTCCTTGTCCTCGACGTAGGCCAGATCCAGCAATTCCACATCGTCGAGCAGGCCGACGCTGATCGCCGCCACGCTGTCGCGGATGATGGCGGAGGGATCGAAGCCGGTGCTGCCCTTCGGTTTCGCGGTACACAGCGCATCGACCAGGGCGACGAACGCGCCGTTGATGGACGCGGTGCGGGTGCCGCCGTCGGCTTCGAGCACGTCGCAGTCGATCCACAGGGTGAACTCGCCCAGCTTGTCCAGGTTGACCACGGCCCGCAGGCTGCGGCCGATGAGGCGCTGAATCTCAACGGTGCGGCCATCGACCTTGCCGCCGCGGTCGCGCTGCTTGCGGCTGTTGGTGCTGCCAGGCAGCATGCCGTACTCGGCGGTGAGCCAGCCCTGGCCCTGGCCGACCAAAAACGGCGGCACGGCGGCCTCGACGCAGCAGGTGCAGAGCACGGTGGTGCGGCCCGACTGCACCAGCACGCTGCCCGGCGCCTGCCGGGTGTAGCGGCGGCGGAACTTCAGGGGACGCAACTCATCGGCACGGCGGCCGTCGGTACGCATGGGTTAACTTCCACCCTCGACAGGTGCGAGAGGCTCCGAAATGCCCGTGGAATCTGTTACTTCGAGGCAGGCCGCTCCCGAAAGATGATTGCGCTGTATGCGGTCGTCCTGCCAGAATTCAAAGGATAGGTAGACGGCCGCGCACTCCATCAAATGCCCCGTTACTGCTTCAAAAACGCGCCGCAGCCCGGCGGGATCGCAGCCGGCAGTCTGAAAGACAACGGCGTCCGCCCCTTGGGCCCAGACGGCTTCGAGGCCCAGCAGCGTCCTCGGGTTCATGGCCAGTTGACTGAGCCGCCATTGCGGGCGCAGGCCCAGTCGCTCCACTACTGCGGCGCTGTCTGTCGGCGACAGGCCCGCAACGCGTTGCAGCCACTCGGCGGGGCGCGGCGGTGTCAAACGACCCTGCCTCAAGAGCCCCAAGAATGTGGTCGGGCTTGTGGCCGGCTCCGCGTACAACACTCGGCCGAACCGTTGCACGCCGGGCGCTGGTCGCTTGCCTGTCAGCACTTCGACCAGCGCTTGCCCGGCCGGAGCATCCAGACGACCGGGCAGGTGCAGACAAATGGCGGCCCCCGCGCACAGCCGGAATGCTGGGACGGTCAAGCCTCCCACCGTGCAGCCGTCGCAAGCAAGGCGAAGCGTTTCACTCATGGTCGGGCCTCCATTCACCAGCCCAGCCAGTTCCGAAAGGCACCCCACCAATCGCGCGCCGGCATGGGGCGAGCATCATTGGGAGGGTGCGTGACCTCGGACCACCAGCCGAAGCGAAGCAACTCGAAGACCGGAGTCGGGTCATCCGTTTCTTGGGCCAATTCCAGCGCTGCCGTCATGCGGTGGTGGCCGTCCTTGACATAATAGGTTCCCCGCGTGTCGCGCAGCCCGGAAATTCGCAGGTCCAGTTCGTGAAAGGCGAATTCGCCGACTCGCATGCTGGCCTTGAGGCGGTCCACCTGAGCGGGCTCGCGCAGCCCAATCTGAGTGCCGCGAATGAGCGGCAGGGAGGAGAGCGAGCGTTTGGGTTGTGCGGGCATGGGCGACCCGTCGTGGCCTGAAGCGGTTATCGCGACCGGGATTTCTTCTTCGCCGCCTTTGGCTTCTTTGCCTTTTTCCGTTCCCGCGCGGAGTCATCCAGCAGCCAGGCGAGCAGCGCCTTCTGGGCGTGCATGCGGTTGCCGGCTTGCGGGAAGACCACGCTGCGGTCGCTGTCGAGCACGTCGTCGGTGATTTCCTCGCCGCGATGGGCCGGCAGGCAGTGCATGACGCGGGCGTGCGCCGGGGCCTGAGCCAATAGCTTGGCGTTGACCTGATAGCGGGCAAAGCTGCGCTGGCGTTTCTCGCGCTCCGCTTCCTGGCCCATGCTGGTCCAGACGTCGGTGTAGATCGCGTCGGCCTCGCGGACGGCATGGACCGCGTCGCCGTTCTGGATCAGTTCGCCGTCGGGGACCAGCCGGCGATACTGTTGCAGATAAGCATCGTCGAAGCCGTAGCCGTTCGGCGCGGCCAGGATGAAGCGCATGCCCAGCTTGCCGCAGCCGATGGCCAGTGAGCGCGCCACGTTGTTGCCGTCGCCGACAAACACCACCGTGCGGCCTTCCAGGTCGCCGAAGACTTCCTGGATGGTCAACAGATCGCCCAGCGCCTGGCAGGGGTGGTTGTAGTCCGACAGGCCGTTGACCACCGGGCAGGTCGCGTGGTTGGCGAAGATTTCCACCGTGGCATGGCTGAAGACGCGCAGCACGACGGCATCGACGTACTGGCTGATGGTGCGGGCCACGTCCGGGATGCTCTCGCGCGCCCCCAGGCCGACCTCCGCGCCGGCCATGAAGATGCTCTTGCCGCCCAGCTGGGCGACGCCCGACTCGAAGCTGACGCGCGTCCGCAACGATGGCTTCTCGAACACCAGGCCGACCACCCGGCCCGCCAGCAGCGGCGGATCCTTGCGTTTGCGGTGCAGGGCCTTCAGCCGCGCTGCTTCCCGCAGCAAAGAGCGAATCTCGTCCGGCGTCAGATCGGCCAGGTGCAAAAAATGCCGCATGATGGGTCCGTTGTCAGTTGTCAATTGTCAGTAGATAGTGGTCAGTGGTTAGTCGTCAATTGCAGGAACAGTGTGCCTGGTTCTTGCAACTGACCACTGACGACTGACCACTGACGATCATGCCTTGTGAGCCAGCAACACGCTTTCGAGGATGTCGCAGCCTTCGTCCAGTTCCGCATCGGAGAGGTTCATGGCGGGCAGCAGGCGCATCACGGTGCCGTGCGTGACGTTGATGAGCAGGCGGCGCTTCAGGCACTCCTCGACGATGGGCTTGCCCTCGACGGCCAGCTCGACGCCGATCATGCAGCCCTTGACGCGCACGTCCTGGATCAGCGGGCAGCGGCCGCGCAGTGCCTCGAAGCGCTGGCGGAAGCGTTCGCCGATGGCAACGGCGCGGTCCAGCAGGCCGTCGGCCTCGATGGTCTCGATGGTGGCCAGCGCCGCCCGGCAGGCGATCGGGTTGCCGCCAAAGGTGGCTGCGTGGGTGCCGGGCTTCAGCTTCTCGGCCGCCGCCGGCGTGGCGATCAGGCCGCCGACCGCGACACCGCCGCCCAGCGCTTTGGCCAGCGTGACCACGTCGGGCGGCACGCCGAAGTGCTGGTGGGCGAACCATTTTCCGGTGCGGCCCATGCCCGTTTGCACCTCGTCAAAGATCAAGATGAGCTTATGTTTGTCGGCCAGGGCGCGCAATCCTTCGAGATAACCGGCCGGCGGCAGGTTGATGCCGCCTTCGCCCTGGATCGGCTCGACCATCAGGGCGCAGGTCTCGTCGTCGATGGCGGCAGCCGTCGCTTCGAGGTTGCCGAACGGGACGTAACTGAAGCCGGCCAGCAGCGGCTCCAGTCCTTCGTGATATTTCGGCTGCCCGGTGGCGCTCAGCGCTCCGAACGTTCGGCCGTGGAAGCTGTTGAACGTGGTGACGATCTTGTAGCGGCCCGGCTTGCCGTTGAGCCGTGCAATCTTGATGGCCGCCTCGTTGGCCTCGGTGCCGCTGTTGCAGAAGAAGCACTGGCCACCCCAGCCGGTGCGCTCGCTCAGCGCCTGGCCGAGTTCTCCCTGCGCGGCGATGTACCAGGTATTGGGCACATGGATCAGCTTGCCGACCTGCTCGCGCACGGCCTCGACCACGCGCGGCGGGCAGTGGCCGATCAGCCCGCAACCCCAGCCAGGGAAGAAGTCGAGGTAGCGCGTGCCCTCGGTGTCCCAGACGCGCGAGCCCTCGCCGTGGTCCAGCACCAGCGGGAAGCGGGTGTAGTTGGGGATCACATAGGCTTTGAACAGGTCGATGATGGCCTGGCTCATGGCACTTTCTCTTTCCGGGTCACTATCAATTTCCAGCCCCGGAGGGGCGACAGAAAGTAGCCCAGGGCGCAAGCCCTGGGTTGGCGGTCACAAGGAGTTTTTCAGCCCCGGAGGGGCGGCAGAGTAGACCCGGTACGGTTCTGCCGCCCCTCCGGGGCTTGCGACATCGTTTGACTGCGTTTCCCAGGGCTTGCGCCCTGGGCTACTTTCTGTCGCCCCTCCGGGGCTGCCGAACAATGCGGTCTTACAGCACGATCTCAGTGCCGACGCCCGTATCGGTGTAGATTTCGAGCAGCAGCGAATGCCGCAGCCGGCCGTCGATCATGTGGGTCTTGCGGACGCCGCTGCGCAGGCTGTCGAGACAGGCTTCGACCTTGGGAATCATGCCCGCGTCGATAATGCCCTGGGCGATCAACTCCCGGCAGCCCGCGGCGTCGAGGTTGCGGATCAACGAGCCTTCGTTGCGGCGGTCGCGCAGGATGCCGGGTGTATCGCTGAGGAAGACCAGTTTCTCGACCTTGAGTTCCGCCGCCACGGCCGCCGCTGCGGTGTCGCCGTTGACGTTGAGCCAGCGGCCGTCGGCGTCGATGGCCAGGCAGGGGATGACCGGGACCACGCCGGCGGCGGCGAAGTCGTGGATCAGACCGCCATCGACGCGCGTCACCTTGCCCACGCGGCCCAGGTCGATGGGCTGGCCATCGTTGCCGGGCAACAGCAGTTGTTCGCCGAAGAGGCATTGCAAGGGGCCGGTATGTAGGCCGACAGCCCGGCCGCCGAAGCCGCGCAGTTGCCGGACGATGTCGGCGTTGATCTCCTCGCGCAGCACGCGGACGACGATCTCCAGGGTGGCTTCGTCCGTGTAGCGCCGGCCCTGGACCTTCTTGGGCTGGAGGCCGGCGGCGTTCATGGCGCGGTCGATGGGCTTGCCGCCGCCGTGGACCAGGATCGGCCGCAGACCGACGGCCGACATGAAGGCCACGTCTTGCAGGGTGGCGCGCAGCGCGTCGGCGTCTTCCATGGCGCTGCCGCCCAGCTTGATGACCGTCAGCTTGTCGCGGAAGGTGCGGATGTAGCTGAGGGCTTCGATGAGGACGTCGGCTTTTCGGATGGCGTCGTTCATGTTTGGCGAGCGCTCCACCAACGTTTAGCCGCGAGCCAAAGGCGAGCGCTGGGTTGCCGGCCGCTTCGGGAAAAGAATGATTGTAGATGGGAGCGACGAAGTGTCAATGGACTGGGGCGTGACGTTTCGCGGAAGCTTCACAGTCTCCAGACGTGACGCGAGCGATGTGCCGCCGTTGTCCGCCCGCGCCCGTTTCGTATTACTATCCCGGTGACGGTGGACTCTCCAGCCACGGGCCAAGCATCATGCAACTCTGCAAGTTTTTCCATCCAGCGGCGGGCGAGGTGGGTGTGGGCGTGCTGACGGGCGAGCGCGTCCAGCCGTTGAATTTAACGAAGTACGGTTTGAATTCGCTGAGCGACCTGCTGCACGCCGAGCAGCCGGCCCAGATCGCCGCCGCATGCAGCGCCGGCGCGCCGCTGCCATTGACGGCCGTCACCCTGCTGGCCCCCGTGGATCGACAGGAAGTCTGGGCGGCCGGCGTAACGTACAAGCGCAGCCAGGAAGCCCGCGAGCGTGAGTCCGCCGGGGCGGCGCGGTTCTACGATCTCGTCTATTCGGCCTCGCGTCCCGAACTCTTCTTCAAGGCGCTGCCCGAACGGGTGGCGGGACCGGGCACGCCCGTCCGCATTCGCGCCGACAGCAAGTGGAACGTGCCCGAACCGGAACTGGCCCTGGTGATCTCACCGCGCCTGCAAATCGTCGGCTGCACCATCGGCAACGACATGAGCAGCCGGGACATCGAGGGCGAAAACCCGCTCTACTTGCCGCAGGCCAAGGTCTACGACCGCTCGTGCGCCCTCGGCCCGGTCGTGACCCTGCGCGACAGCTTGCCGTCGCCCGACCACTTGACCATCCGCCTTATAATCGAACGCGGCGGCACAGCCGTCTTCGACGGCGCGACGAAGGCGTCGGCGATGAAGCGGAGCTTCGAGGAACTGGTCAACTGGCTGGGCAAGGAAAACAGTTTCCCCCACGGCGCGATCTTGCTGACGGGCACCGGCATCGTCCCGCCCGACGAGTTCACGCTGGCACCCGGCGACGTGGTCACCATTGAGATCGCGGGCATCGGCAAGCTGGTGAATGTGGTGCAACTGCGCGCTTCATAGCCGTTGGCGGCTTCGCAAGGTTTCGCCGCATCCACTCCAGCTTTACCGATTGCACCGGCTCCTGTCCCAGCGACCCCCGCCTCGACGCCGATTCCGCCGCGCTCCGCGAACTTGGCGGCCGATAACAGGAATGGTGCCCGCTGCGCCCTGCCGTCAGCGGGCCGCGCGGGCTGACGCCCAGACCAAGGAGGGCCGGGGAATGAAGCGGTGGATCGTCGGCGGCTGGAGCACATCCCTGGCGCTGCTGGCCACTTCTGCTTCCGCCCAGGAAGGCCCCTGGCGTCCGCACGCCCCGAGTCCGGCACCGCCGGCCGCCGCCCGGCCCATCACGGTCACGCTGGGCCGCCCGCAGGCCGTCGAGGAAGCGCCGGTGCGCCTGGCCGGCAGCGGTACCACGCTCACGACGGTCAGCTATCCCAGCCCGGCCCGGCAGCCGGTGATCCGCGGCCAGAGCCCCGACGGCTGGCAGCCTGCCGTGCCGACGCTTGGCGCGCCGATCAACGCGGTGCCGTATCCGGCAGCACCGCCTGCTTATGCGCCGCACCCTGCCGGCTACGTCGCGCCGACGTACTCCGCCCCAGCCGCGCCGCCTGCGTACAGCCCACCCGGTTACCCAGGCACGCCTCCCGCGTATACCCCGCCGACCTACGCGCCGCCTGCGTACAGCCCACCCGGCTATTCGGGTTCCGCGTATACCCCGCCCGCGCCATCGACCGCCATTCAATCGGTGTCGGCCGCCGCCCCGCCGCCGCCTGGTTCTCCCTACGCCCCGCCCCCGCCCCCACCGGGAGGGCCCTACGCGCCGCCGCCGGGCGCGGCGCACGGCGCGCCGCCCGTGGCCGCGTTTCCTGGCGACCCGGCCGCGCCGCCGCCCAACATTTCAGGTGGGCTGTTCGGGTGCGAATGGCTCGGCTGCACCACCAGCGGCGGTCGCAAGATGTTCGAGAGCGACCACTGCTTTGACAACATGATCTCGCCCGTGACGAACCCGTTCCTCTTTGAAGACCCGCGCGCGCTGACCGAAGTGCGGCCGATCTTCATGTACCAGCGCGCCCCGGACAGCAACCCGATTTACGACGGCGGCAACCTCTGGTATCTCGGCACCCAGGCCCGGCTGGCCATCACCGAACGACTGTCCGTCGTCATGCACAAACTGGGCACGGTCTGGAGCGATCCGAACAACCCGGCGGGCGGCACGTTCGCGCCGCATTCCGGGCTCTCCGAACTCTGGATCGGCCCGAAGTTGACCTTCTACCGCGACGACCTGTGCGGCGCGGTCGCCGCCTTTGGTACGAACTTCCAAATTCCGGTCGGCGACAGCGACGTGTTCCAGAACACCGGCACGCTGTCGGTAACTCCGTACGTCGTCTATGGCCGGCACTTCCTGCGCGATTTCAACTTCCTGGCCACGGCCGGCTACGCCTTCGGCGACAACAACCGCACCGATTACTTCTTCAACAGCTATCACCTGAGCTGGGACCTGGGCGGTCTGCACCGCATCTATCCGCTGGTCGAGCTGAACTGGGTCCACTACACGAAGTCCGGCGCGACCTTGCCGATCAACTTCGAGGGCCGTGATCTGATTAACTTCGGGGCCAATAGCATCGGCAACCAGGACAGCCTGACCTTCGCGGTGGGTGCCCGCTACAAGTTCACCGACTGCCTGCAAGCCGGCGCTGCCCTGGAGTTCCCGCTCATCAAGAGCCCCGACCTGCTGAACTTCCGCCTGACCACCGACCTGATCTGGAGGTATTGAGAAACGCCCTTGCAAGGGAACGGACGGGGCCGCCGGTTGACCGGCGGCCCTTTCCGTTTGAGGAAAGTAGCCCGCCACGGAGTGGCGGGCTACTTTTCGGAACTGTCGATCCGCAGATGGCCGCCGCCACCTGGAGTCTGCCAAACCGGGATGCGACCGTTCAAGGGCAGTCGGGGCAAAATGGACATTCTGGCACGGAGTGGCAAAACACTGGGGTTTTTGCCACTCCGTGCCAAGAAGCAATTGGCGCGCAGTGGCAAAACATTGGGGTTTCTACACGTCCGTGCTCCACGGATTTTTCTTGGCTCGGAGGGTTAGCGGTTCATTTTCCTTGCCCGCTGCCGGCTGACCATTCACAATCCGGAAGTTCAATCCGAAGCAGCCTTTCAGTGGGCGGGGCCAGAAACGCGGTCCCGGCCGCACTGTCATTCGCGTCGCGGGGGGACTGCCGATGAAGCGTCTACTGCTGTTGCTGGCACTGGTGCTGCCGTACTTCGTTCCCGGCCTGGCCGCGGCGCAGGTGGGCAAGCCGAATATCGTCATCATCGTCGGCGACGACATGGGCTACGCGGATGTGGGCTTTCACGGCTGCCAGGACATTCCCACCCCGCACCTCGACGCCCTGGCCAAGAGCGGCGTGCGCTGCACCAGCGGCTACGTTTCGGGGCCATATTGCAGTCCAACGCGCGCCGGATTGCTCACCGGCCGCTACCAGCAGCGTTTCGGCCACGAGTTCAATCCCGCCGGTGGCGCGGACGTGGGCCTGCCAGTAACCGAAACCACGCTCGCGGATCGCCTGAAAGCCGCCGGCTACGCCACGGGTCTGGTCGGCAAATGGCATCTCGGCGGCGCGGCGAAGTTCCATCCGCAGCAGCGGGGCTTCCAGGAATTCTTCGGCTTCCTGGGCGGCGCGCACTCGTATTTCCCCGAAGCGAAGGGGGCGGGCATCCTGCGCGGCAATCAACCCGCCAACGAGAAGGACTACCTGACGGATGCCTTTGGCCGGGAAGCCGTCGCCTTCATCGACAAACATCAGAAAGAACCGTTCTTCCTTTACCTGGCCTTCAACGCGGTGCATACGCCGATGCACGCCAGCGACCAGTATCTCCAGCGCTTCGGCAAGATCGAGGACAAGACCCGGCGCACTTATGCCGGCATGATGTCGGCGATGGACGACGCCGTGGGCCAGGTGACCGCGAAGCTGCGTGCCGCGGGGCTGGAGGAGAATACCCTCATCTGCTTCATCAGCGACAACGGCGGGCCGACGATGCCGGGCACCACCATCAATGGCAGCAGCAACGCGCCGCTGCGCGGCTCGAAGCGCCAGACGCTCGAAGGCGGCATCCGGGTGCCGTTCCTGGTGTCGTGGAAGGGCAAGCTGCCGGCCGGCAAGGTCTACGAGCAGCCAGTGATCCAGCTCGATCTGAACGCCACCGCCCTGGCCGCCGCCGGCATCACAGCTTCGCCGGACTGGAAGCTCGACGGCGTCAACCTGCTGCCCTACCTCGATGGCAAGAACGCCCAATCGCCGCATGCCGCGCTTTACTGGCGCTTCGGCAACATGATGGCCATTCGGCAAGGCGACTGGAAGCTGGTGCAATACGACAACACGGGTCGCCATCTCTACCAGCTGGGCAAGGACATCGGCGAGAAGGACAACCTGCTGGCGAAGGAACCCGAGAAGGCCAAGGAGCTCGAAGCTGTCTGGAAGAAGTGGGATGCGGAGTTGGTCAAGCCGCTGTGGGGTGGCGGTAGCAAGGCGGAGTGATTCAGACAGTAGTCGGATCGACCGCCACGATGCCCAGCGGTGCGTAGCGCGCAAAATCGGCGGTATTGAACGTGAGGACGTGCGTCAGGCCGTAGACGACCATGATGGCCGTCAGCCGTGCGTCGTGAACCTGGACGCCGGAAACACCGAAGGACACCACCAGTCGCCGCCATTCGGCATAGGTGGATGCCGCATCGGGTAATACCGGAAACACGCGCTCGAT
>JAEUIF010000033.1 GCA_016795185.1 Planctomycetia bacterium
CCCGCTGTTGGAGTTCGAGAACAGCGGGCTCACGCCCGCCGCTCGCCAGTCTAGTCTTTCGCGGACTTGGCCTTTTCCTGCGGCGCGCGTTCGGGCATGTTGGCCGGCGGCAGTTTGCCCTTGCCGCCCGCGCCGGGCGGACGCTTGCCGCCCTTGCCCGGTTCGCCCTTGGGGGCGGGTGGTTCCGGCTGGAAATCGTCGCCGCCGTTGACAGCTGGTTTTTCCGCCGCCGGCTGGCGCGTCCGCACCTTGTCGCCGAGCAGCACCTTGGGATTGATGACCACGTCCTCGCCGACGGCCAGCCCGGACTTGATCTCGACCATGCGGTCGTTGCTCTGGCCGATGACGATGTCGCGTTCCTGGACGCCGTCGGCCGTGCGGACGAAACACTTGCGCGACCGGCCGAGGTCCGCGCCGCCCCAGACGGCTTGCACTGGAATGGTGACGACGTTTTCGAGGTCCGCGCCGACCTGGATGTTGACCTCGGCGCTCATGCCCGGCTTGAGGCCGTCGAGCGTTTCGTCCAGCGCGACCAGGGTCTGGTAGACCTTCACGTCGGACGAGAAGAAGTCATTTTGCGAAGCGACCGTGGCGACCTGCTTCACCCGGCCCCGTAGCTGGCGGTTGGGGAAGGCATCCACGCGCACCGTGGAGGGCTGCCCGGAAGTGACCCGCGAGATCAGCGCTTCGTGGACCTTGACGTTGACTTGCATGTGTGTCAGGTTGGGAATGCGCATCAGCTTCTGGCCTTCGCTGACCGGCTCGCCCTGGGCCACGATGGACGTGCGGCTCGACGACCCGAAGCGGCTCGAATCCGGCAGGAAGTAGACGACCATGCCGTCCTGCGGCGCGTGAATCTTGCACTTCTTGATTTCCGTCTGCACGTCCTTCAGGCGATCGACTTCCTGGTCGTAGATCTTCTGACGGGTGTTGCGGTCGATCAGCGCCTGCTTCTCCTTGGCATCGGCCTGGGCCTGGACGCGCACCAGGGCGCGCTCGGCCTCCCGGACCTTGCTGTCGAGGTCGGTTTCCGTGCGCCGCTTGGTGTAGTCCAGCACGCGCAGCTCTTCCTGGACCTTCTCGCGCAGCAACTCGCCGCTGCGCAGCTTGGCATTCTCCGCTTCCACCTGGCTGCGGCTCAGGTAGCCCTTCTTGAGCATGCGTTCGGACCACGACGCACGCTCGCGGAGCATTTCCAGATCGGAATCCGCCAGCTTCAAGCGGCCCTGCACGTCCTTGAGCGACTGTGCGTAGTCCGCGTCGCGGTACTTGAGCTGGTCGATTTTCGCCAGTTGCAGGGCGACCTCGGCCGTCTGGATGTCGCTCTCGTTCTGCTTGACGACGATCTTGTAGTTCTCCTCGGCCTGGACCTTGAGCGCCTCCGCCTGATCGACGGCGATCTTCTGCGTCTTTTCCTGGTCGAGCAGGCCGGCGTCGTCGAGTTCGACCAGCAGGTCGCCTTCCTGGACCAGCGAGCCGTCGTCGATGACCCACTTGATGGTAGTGGAAAAGGAGCTGCCCTTGGAGCCGGACTTGACCCGGCAGATGATGTCGCGGTTGTCGGCGGATTCGAGCGCGCCGCGTTCGACGATGGCCAATTCCAGCCGTTCGAGGCGGACGGTGTGCGTCACCAGGTCGGTGCGCTGGCCGCGCAGGCCGCCGCCCAGCAGCAGGTAAGCGCCACCGGGCACGGCCAGCAACAGGGCCGCGGCCAGGACAGCGAGCCAGACCTTGCGGCGCAGCCCGCCGAGGAAAGCCGCGGAACGAGTAGCCGGTTCAGGGCCCGCGTTCGGTGGGAAGAACGCGCGGCTGCGGGAGTCGTTCGGATGCATCCGGGCCGGGTTCGGGGAGCCGTTCGCCTCCGGCGGCGGGTTCGGGGTCGAAGAGTCCAGGGGCTGCGCGGCAGTCGTTGGCGGCAGGCTCATCGATCCAAACTCCTCGGTCATCGAGCGGCATCAGCTCGAGATCCCTGTAGAGCTGCAAGCGGGTCACATGGTAGCCAATCCAGGTGCTGACCAGCGCGTTCTGCTCGCGGGGCAGCGAGTTCAGAGCGTTCAACAGCTGTTGCGTCAGGGCGGCGGCGCTGGCCGCGCCTCCTTGGGCGCCCGGGGCAGGCGGCGCCCGGAAGGTCTCCAGCGAGTTCTCCAGCTGGGAATAGGCCAGCTCCACGGCGCGCTGCTGAATCTTGTAGTTCTCGGCCTGCACCCGCAGTTGCCGTAGCTCGGAGCGCACCTCCCGCACGATGCGGTCCTCGGCCGCCATCTGGTCCCGGCGCTGCTGCTGGAAGGCGATAAGCACGGCCCGGTAGGCATTGCGTTCGGCGCGGCGCACCAACGGCAACTCGCCGTTGATGACCAGCTGATGGCGGTTGCGGCTGCCGCCGAAGGCCAGCGGCTTGGCTTCCCCCAGGGGCGAGAAGCTATCCAAATGATACGCTACATTGAGCACGCCGAGCAAGGCATTCGCACTTACCGCAATTTGCCGCCAGGCATCCACCGTCTGCGCCCTGACGTTCATGAGGTCTAGGCGGTTTGTAAGGGCCGTCTGTCCCACGAGGTTCAGGGCGGTACACTCGTCCGCCGTCACCAGGTCCACCCCGGCCAGCGTGCTCTGCGGCAAATCGGGCCAGCGGTTGCGGATCGCGTCGATCCGTTCGTTGCGGGCCGCGCCCAGAACCTGGTCGAGCTGGTTGAGTAGATCGCGGAAGCGGGTGGTTTGCAGGCGGCCCAGCCGCAGGGCGAACTCGCCGCGAATCCCTTCGTACTCGGCCGTCAGCCATGCGCCGGCCCCCCAGGGGAGTCCCAGCAAACCGGTCCAGGTGGCAGCTCGCGCCGGCTCGGAAAGATAAACCCCGGCACGGCCGAATTGTTCCTCGTAATCGGACAGCAGCCCTTCAAAGCGGCCGACCTCCATTTCAAAGTCCAGCTCGTCCAGACGCTGCTGGTCGGCGGGGGCCAGGGTCTTGCCCTGCACGTCCAGGTCGGTCTCCAAATCCTTCAGCTGTTGCTGTTCCCGGCGCAGCCGGCGCAGCTCGGCTTCGACCAGGCCCTGCGGCACTTCCACCGGCAAGCCGAGCAGGTCGGCCAGGTAACCGGGGAAGTCCAGGGCGCGGTCGAGCAGCGTCAGGCGTTCCCAGAATATCCAGCGCCGGGCATACTCGCCGCGAAAGCGCTGCGCCCGCCGCACGAATTCGCTATCCGTCAGGAGTCCTCGCAGGGCTTCTCGCAGTTGCGGAGCATTGTCCGGCGCGGCCAGGTCGGCGGCGTCCAGCCGGACCTTGCGGAACTGGTTGAAGGTATGGACGTAATCGTGCAACTGCTTGACGAGTGTCGCCAGCGGCGATTCATCCAGTTCCAGCGGCAGGTCGGTCGGCACGCCCACCTGGAGCTTGAAGCGATCCAGGCTGTCGCGATAGTCCTGTTCCCGTGTCAGGACCGTGGAGCGGCTGCGCAGCAAGTTCTGCTCGACCTGCTCGACTTGCAGCGGCGACAGGTCGCCGCCTTCGCTGAAGGCCCGGAAGAAGCGCAGGATTTCCTGCGTGTGGGAGATGTTTTGCCGTTCGATTTCCAGTTGCGCTTTGCGTTGCAACGTAGGCAAGTAGCCCGCCGGCGGCGAGAAGAAACCGCCGGCCACGTCGAAGTTCGTGCCGCCGATGGCGACGCCGGCCGCGATGCTGACGTAGAACAGCTTCCGGAACCGCGCGTAGTTGCGAATCTGGTAGAGCAGGTCGCGCTCCGCCTGCGTCAGGGCTTCGAGCGTGACGGCGAAGCCGCCGCCGCGCAGGAACGGCTGCATCAGGTCGAACGTCAGCACCGATTCGCTGATGGTCTGCCGGCTGGCCGTCCGTCCCATCTCGATGACGGTCTGGTTGGCGATTTGCAAAAGCAGCAGCGCGCCGGTGGCGAACTGCTGGGTGAAACCCGCCGCACCGTCGAGCCGCCAGCGGTTGTGCTGCCCTTCGGGCGTCCCTCGCCCGGTGCGTTCGCGGATCGCGGTTTCCACGGCGAACGCCTGCGGCGCGAAGGCGAACTGCTGCAACGTGACCGGCAACGCGGCCAGGTAGAGGTTCTCGCGCGCCGTCTGGAATTCCCGGCTGTTGAACACGCCCAGTTCGCTGGCCTGCTCCAATCGAATCAAGAACGGCCGGTCGGTGCAGGGGTCCGCGCTGGTGCCCGTCTGGGTCTGCGGCGTGCTGCCCTGGCGCTCGCCCTCGCCCCGGCCGACCTTTAAATCGAGCACGGGCAGCTTGAGCAGGTCTTCGTCGGAATCCTCGGCCCGGTTCTTCGCATCCCACTCGGCGATGATGTCGAGGTAGACGTTCCCCTCGATATAGGCGACGCCGACCAGCCAGGGACGCTGCGGATTCGGCGACAGGGCTTTCGCCGCCGGGTCGTCGGGCGGCATCGGCGGCCGGTCAGGCTTGGTGGGATCGGCGAAGCGGGCGCGCGGATCGGGATAAACGTGATATTGCTCGATGGCCCACTGCTCGTACTGGTCCTTGTCCTTGAGCAGCCCATCCACCTGGCGATCGGCGAACTTGCGGAAGAACTGCCGGGTGCAGCCGGGCAGGAACACCGCGCAGGCCAGCACGAGGAGCAGCAGCGGCGTCCAGCGCCGTGCCTTGCCCGATTCGCCCGTCTTACCCGGTCGCGGCAGGCTCTTCATGATGCCCCGTACATGCGGCGGAAGGGAGAGATACCGTCCAATCGATATCGGCCGCAAAGTTTGCGCGACTTGAATCCTTGCCGCTTGCCGGCTTCGCACAATCGAGAAAGACGGACGCACCCTACAGCCCCAGCTGCTCCCCTGCGAACTTCAGCGATGCCCGCACGTTCGCCTCTTCCGCCTTCAGCTGCTCCGCCGGGTTCAGCGAACTGACGCGCGGCAGTGGCTGCTTGCTGGCGTGCTTGCGGACCAAGGCCAGCGCCTGGGCGAGCTGACGGGCCGGCAGCTTCTCGAAGGTGGCCCAGTATGGCTTGCTCAGGCAGGGCACCCGCAGCGGGTCGCGGGTGATCATTTCCAGGCTGAATTGCAGCTCGGGGCGGGCTGTCTTCAGGATGTGAACGATTTTCTTCAGGTCGAGGAAGCCGGTGCCCAGCGGCACCTCGGCGAGCAGGAAGCCCTCAGCGTATTCCTGCACGCCCATGTCCTTCAGATGGCAGGACATGGCCCAGGGGGCGTAGGCTTCCACCACTTCGAGCGGGTCTTCGAGCAAGGCGATGCTGTTGCCGGTATCGACCGTGATGCCCACGTGCCGGCTGCTGATCCGTTTAATCATGTCGAGCAACTCGAAGATCAGCCAATCCTTGTGGTTCTCGATGGCCAGGCGGACGCCGTGCTTGGTCACGACGGGTTCCGCCAGCACCAGCGCATCCCAGGAACGGCGTGCGAAGGCGCGGAAATCGGCATCGGCGTCGAATTGCTCGTAACGCCGGCCGCCGATGGCGCAGCGCAGCACCGCAGCGCCGGCCGCCTGCGCGCTTTGCACCTCGGCGGCGAAGCGGTCCACATCGCCCTTGTCCTTCGGCAAGCTGATCGACCCTTCGAGGTACAGCTTCGCGGCTTCGACAGCGTTGCGCAGCCGGGCGAGGTATTCCGGTTCGCGCCGGCCGATGGGCAGCTGCGCGCCGCCAGCGCCCAGCAGTCGGCAGTGCTCGACGAAGCGCAGCGGATCATTCAGCCGGTCGGCGACGGGCTTCTCCCGCTCGGCGCCGCTGCGGATGCCATAGGAGTGTATGACGACGCCGAGGCGTTGGCGCGGTGCATCGGCAGCGCAGACCGACAGGGCAGAAGCAGCGCTGGCAGCCAGCAGTTCGCGGCGAGTGAGCAGCATCGGAGGTCATCCTTTCAGCAGTTTCTGCAACTCCGCATCCCACGGCGCGCGGTACGGCCGCACCAACCATTTCGCGGCCTCATCATCGCCGACGATGGTTTCGCGCTGCGCGTCCCAGCGGACGCTGCGGCCCAGGCGCAGCGCAATGTTCGCCAGGTGACACATGGTCGCGACCCGATGACCACTTTCCAGGTCGGAGACGGGCGTCTTGCGCGACTTCACGCAATCGAGGAAGTCGCGCGTGTGCCGGCGGAACTGGTCGCGCGGATCGCCGGATTCGTCCTTCACGGCTTCGGTCCAGAATTGCGGGGTGTCAAAATCCTTGACCGGCTGCGGGCCACCCACGGGATGCGCGCCGGTGAACTGCGGCACCGCGTTGGCGGGCTGAATCTTGCGATCCGGCGTGATGGTAAAGCCGTTGCGCGTGATGGCCAGGCTGCCCTTGGTGCCGTGAAATTCCAGGCCAGCGGCGGGCTGGCCCCGGCTGGCTTCGCGCTGCGACCAGCTGGCGATGAAGTTCGGAAACTGAAAGAGCGTGTCCTGGGTGTCGGGCGTCTCACCGTTGTCTTGCAGCGCGAACCGGCCGCCGACGCTGCTGACCACGGTCGGCATGTGTCCGCCCAGGAACCAGTCGAGGATGTCGAGCGAGTGCGCGGCCAGGTTGGTCATCTGCCCACCGGAATAGTCCCAGAACCAGCGGAAGTGATAGATGCCCCGATTCGGGTTGTACTTGCGCTGGGGTGCGGGTCCGAGGAACATGTCCCAGTCGAGTTCCGGCGGCGGGTCGCGGTCGGCGGGAGAACCGAAGCCCGGCATGATGTTCCGCACGGACTGCATGCGCACGGATAGCACCTTGCCGACGTGTCCGGCCTGGAGCAGTTCCCGGGCCTTGCGGTAGTGCAACCCGGAGCGCTGCTGCGTGCCCACCTGCACCACGCGCCGGTGCTTGCGGGCCACGTCGAGCATCCAGCGGCCTTCCTGCACGAAGAGCGTCAGCGGCTTCTCGACGAAGACATCCTTGCCGGCAGCGCAGGCCAGCATGGTTTGCAGCGCGTGCCAGTGGTCCGGGGTCGAAATGACCACCGCTTCCACATCCTTGCGGTCCAGCAGCTGGCGGAAGTCGGCGAAGCCCTGCACGCCGCCGCCGATCAGTTCCTGAGCC
>JAEUIF010000105.1 GCA_016795185.1 Planctomycetia bacterium
CGGGAGGCGGCACCTCCTGACCGCGCGCCACGCGCGGCGGCAACAGCGAGTCCAGCGGCGACACTGGTCCCGGTAACAGGTCAGCCGCCGAAATGCGCGGCCGATGGCCATACGCCCCCTGGTCCGGCTCGGCCATCGGAGCCTCCTGGCCCCAGACTGCCGCAGGCGCCTGCGCCATCGCCGCCATCAGCACAAACGCCAGCCAGCCGATCCTCGTTCGCATCATCCCCATCTCCTCCATGACGCAGGCCCTCGGCCCGCCGGCAGATACCGTCTTGCCCCCGGAACGGCGCTCCAGTCAGCCCGAAAGCTGACCGCGCTTGCCGGTCGGTACGTTGTGTGGTCGCTATGGAAAGGGCACGGTTCATACCAAGTCGCTCCGGCAAGTCAAGCCTATTTGCCAGAAAAAATCCCCGGAGTGGGGTCATCGAACTCCGCTGCTGGTGATGAGGCGTAACCTGATAAGCTGAAAAGGTTTGCGTAAGTGGCTAAAATTCACGTCCGGCGCGCAAGTTCAGGTGGGTTTTGCGTTTCCGCTGCATGGAGTGGGTCGTCCGAGAAGTTAAACGCAGGCCAAGGTGACAAGCCACGGACTGACGGCACAACCGGGCGGATTGGTGTAACTCGCAGGGCCCGAAGCGGAAAGATCGACGCAGGTTACGCAATTTAGTTGACGCGAACGGTCGAAATTTCGACAATCAAACGAATTCTCAGCTTCCACCAGATTGCCCTGTCAACCCGTCAACCCAGCGTCCGCCGGAACAGCCTGAAGAGAATGTCCGAACACGGCGGCTTCGAGCGGGAAATTGCTAGACGGTGCAGCCTGGGGAAGTGAACGATTCCTCTAGCTTACGGGGTCCATGATGCGAAGCTCGTCGAAATGTTGCTCAGTACTGGGGATGGTGTTGGGACTCAGTTGCTGGATAGCAACGGCAGATCGCGCATGCGGGCAGTTGTTTCGCCCACCGGCGCCGCCGGCGGCGGGTCTTGGTTTTCCGCCCCGGCAAATTATTCCGCATCTGAACAACGGCAGCCTGGGGGTTTACGCGAATCCCAACGCGGCCAACCTGGCCTTGTTTGGCCAGCCGGTGTTCAGCTTCATCGCCGCTGCGCCGCTGGACGTGCGGCTGTTGCAGGCCGGTGTGCCGGTCGCCATCGACCGGATCATCCCGGCACTGTCGCCGGGGCAGCAATTGCAGATCAGCGTGCCCGCAGGCCAGATCCAGATGCAGGGACCGCAACCGATTATCCAGCAGATTATCCTGTCGGGCTGGGGCGCTCAGCGGGCGCAGCAAAGCGCGATGATGGCGCAGCGCAACGCGGCCTATCAGAACAGCCTGCTGGCGCAGCAAATGTACTGGTCCAGCCAGAACTCGAATCACAATCCGTTCCCGACCTACACGGGCTTCTTCCCGCAGCAAAGCTACAGCGCGCCGACCGGCCAGAGCGACCTGTACTCGCTGCACAACCTGGCGACCGCGTACAACGTGGAACAGAGCCAGATGACGCCGAACTTCGGCAACTTTGGCGGCTCGGCCGCCAGCAACTCGACGGAAGAGAATCCCTCCGCGGCCAGCGACAAGGACAAGAAGTCCAGCGAGAGCAAGTCCGAGAAGTAACGACCGGGTTTCGCCTGGGTGGGGTGCGTTCACGGAACCGCCTCACCCAAGCGAATCGCTGCCGTCCGCACGAATGGAAAACGGCTGGCAGAACGACTGTCAGCGCCCGGCCGAATTTCTTGACAGCGGCGGCCGGCGGGCTGAGAATAATACTGGGGTTGGAAGATCGCCCAGCCGGACGAGCTTGAACGAGCAAGTTTCGTCGTACCCCGTGCGTTTCTGGGGAAGTGCTGGTGCCAGGCAAGCGCGGATCGTGGGAGTCCGCGTGTCCGAAACTATCGAGTTTCGTTCGAGGAGCACAGCCATGTTTGATTTTCGAGGCGCACTGTTGAAAGGCGCTGCCGTCGCACTCAGTCTCGCGGCATTCGCCTTCGGTTCCGAACGGGCACAAGCTTTCAGCCCCTTCACGGGCTGCATCGGCATTCCCGGCGGCAATAACTTCGGCGGCGGCAACAACCTCGGCGGCGGTGGCGGCGGTGGCGGCGGCGGCCAGCAGCAACCCCAGGGGATTCAGCGCGCCACCGGCATTTTGTCCAACCCCGTCAATTTCAAGCAATACGCGCAGGTCACCGGCGTCGGCCCGATCGTCGGCACCGTCCGCATCTACAATCAGTTCGGCCTGCTCGCCATGCAGAGCCAGCAGGGCGGCGGCTTCGGCGGTGGACTGGTCGGCGGTGGCTTTGGTGGTTTTGGCGGCGGCGGCTTTGGCGGCGGCGGACAGAATCAGCTGCCCGGCATGGGCGTGACCGGCCAGGGTGACGACCCGCCGCAGGGCGTGCTGCTGCACGTCAACTACGCCAACATGTTCCTGCCCAACCAGCAGCAGATTAACCAGGGCGGCGGCAACGGTTTCGGCGGCGGCAACAATATCAACCTGGGTGGCATTGGCGGCATTGGCGGCAAGGGCTTCGGCGGCTTTGGCGGCTTCGGCAATGGCGGCCATGGATTGTAGCGCGGCCACCGTAGTCCAGTCGGCCTCCTGCCCAAAATGCGGATGGTGCGTTGAACCAATCGGCGGGGCCTTCATCGGAAGGCCCCGTCGCGCCGACCACGGAAACAGGTTTGCTCGAAAGTTCTCTGTTTCCCGCGCCTCGACGGCTTTCAGCCCCTCTACATTCCGGAGACGGGCGGTGAATTTTCGAGTGAAGCTGGATGAACAGCTTGCGGCGCTAAAGTCCCACCGAGCGACGGTATGGGTGGGCAGGATCAACCACGTCCCATTTTCCAAGGAGTGCGCGTTGTACACTTCCCGACCAGCTGCGTTCAAGTTCGCTGCGGCGGTGCTGGCCCTGGCCGCATTCGCCTTCAGTTCCGAACGGGCGCAAGCCTTCAGCCCCTTCACGGGCTGCATCGGCAACGGCGGCAACAACATCGGCAACGGCGGCAACA
>JAEUIF010000106.1 GCA_016795185.1 Planctomycetia bacterium
ACTGGTTCGCCGCGCAAGCGCAGCCCGACAAAGACAGACGGTAAAGTTGTCCGCCGCCGAGCTGCTCGACGAGGAGCCGCTGAGCCTGGACCAGCTACGCAACCGCGTCAGTGAAGCGAAGGAGGCGATGGATCGTCTGACGCAGCGCTGCGCGTTGCAGCCGCTGACGACCCTGGGCGCGTCGTGGATGCCGTCCGTCAGGGCCGCCCTCGACAACTTGCTCGGCATCGCCACGAACGCGCTGGAGCGAGACCTCGTCGCCGCCGGGCTGCCGGCCGCCACCGCCGTCGCGATGAGCCGGCCGTCGGCGCGGCCCACGGACCAGCAGGCCACCAACGTCATGCTGGAGCTGGCCGGTCTGCGCCGCTGACACCGCATCGTCACATCCCCACGAGGACCGCATCGATGTCCGAGACTACGACCACGACGGAAACCGCACCGCCGCCGGCCTGGAAGTCGTCCAGGACGCCGGGGCAAATGCTCCAAAAGACCTTGGACCGCATCGGCCCGACCGTGCAAGTCCGCCTGACCGATAAGCGCTGCTGGATCGATCTGGGGAGCTTCGAGATTAGCGATTCCGCCGAACTGCAACGACTGTGGGCCGCCGTCGGATCGGCGAAGGCCGAGACGTTCCAGCGCGTCGAACACGCCTACCAGGAGGCGCTGCGCGAATCGGAGTCACACCGTCTGCTTCAGGAGGCACTGGTCGAACAAGCCGAGTGTGAGCGCCAGACCAAGCAGACCGAACCGCTGGTCCAGGAGCTGACGGCCCGTCGCCAGCGTCTGCTGGCCAGCGGCGAAGCCAAGACCGTCGCCGCGCAACTGGCCGAGTGCAACCGGCGCCTGGCAGACGCGAACGCCAAGCACGCGGACCTGCAATCGCGGCTGGCCACCATCGCCGAGGTGGTGGAGACCCGGAAGCAGGCCGCCGATGCCGATGTGACGAAAGCCATTACGCGAGTCATTCACGCCGAAAAGCAGCGGTCCTGGCAAGCGGCACGCGAGGCATTCGAGCAATTGCTCGGCCAGCGGCCTGGTGGCAGTGCTGAAGCATTGGCTGCACTCGTTGCCCTCGACCGCGGCACCCGGATCGCCATCACGCAGGCTGAAACGCGGCTGCGTGAACGGTGGAAGCCGAGCAGCGTCAAAAAGCAGAGGCAACAGGAAGGGCCGATGCTCGCGATCGGCGAGCAGGTGCCGGTTGCTGAGACCGCATCCACTGACTGAGTCGAGTCGCCATGACCACCGCCAACCAACAGCTTGTTCGCCTCGCAGCCGCGGCGCTCTCGCGCCGCGGCCTGGCCGTGTCGTCGGCGCTGCGCCCGCTGGAGTTCATTCGGCATGTTTCGACCGCATGCCGCAACCGCAAGGCGCAGCTCAGCCGGTTGGGCCTCTGGCCGTCGATTCGACTGGCCCAGGGCAGCGCGTGGCAGCCGCACCAGACCCGCAGCGGCAGGACCGCCTGGAAGAACACGCAAACGGGCGAGGTGCGCTACCAGGAGAAGATGCCCGGCAGCAGCAACGACGCGGGTGGCAATGCACAGCAGCAGGCTTCCGGCCGGCAAAAGGCATCGCAACCCCAAGACCGCGCAGGCAAGGCGGTCCAGAAAGGTGTCGCCGCTGGCCCGCCAGTTCAGGAAAGGCAACGCTCCGACCAGCAGCAGAAGCCCGCCGGCCCCAACCTCACCCCTGAACAGCACGGCCGGTTGACCGGATTGCTCGATCACTACGCGCAGCACCCGACGCACACGGCCAAGGTCCAGCAGCTTCCGGACGGCCGCTGGGGGATGGTCGTGCGCGACAAGCAGACGGGCAAGGTGGATGACCGGCGCAGCCGCATCATCCCGACCGGCGGGCAGTCGGCGCAGCCAGCGCACCAACAAGGCCAGCAGACGGCCCAACCATCGAGCGGCGGCAAGCCCGCCTCCAGGTTCATCGCCGGCAACCAGTGGTTCGCCGACAAGCGATTCCAGCACGCCGACGGGAAGCACCAGGATTCTGGAGCCGCTGCGGCAGCCATCAAACAGCAAATCAGGGACCACATCACCCAGGGCGGCCAAGTAATTTTGCACACCGACGGCGGACGAAAGAAAGTGCAGCTGGACCAGCACCTCAAGGACAGCAACGGCAATTACTGGGGACCGGCCAGCACGGCTTTCGACAACACTGGTAAGGAAGGGTTTGAGTTCGTTGGCGGCAAGCAGCCAACAGCCGGCGGTCAAGCAAAGAAGCCAAGCTCGACCATGCAACCGGCGGCAGGGATACCCGCGCCACAGAAGTCGCAGCAAACCAAGCCGGCAGCCCCGGCCTGGGCGAAGTCGATGACTGACCAGCTCACCCGTGGCGATTCGCTCTCAGACATCTACGGCAAACCACGGGGCAAGCCCGACGCCCATAACATCAGCGACTTCCGTGAAGGCTGGCGGATGCGCTTCATCGAGAAAGCGTTTCAGCGCGGGCACCGCTCGGCTGAGCATTTACACTCGGCCTACAAGCTGGCCGAGCACATCACCAACACCGGCCAGACGGGCCAGAAGCTCGTTGACGAACTGAACAGCGCGCTGCGCCAGCACTTCCCCGTCAGCGCCAAGGCGCGCACAGATCAGGCGAAGCGCCGGGCATCGCCGACACCGCCACCGACGCCGCGACCGGCGCGGCCCTCAAAACCAACGCCGACACAACCGACGGCGACGACAACGCGGCCAGCGCAGACCGGCCAGTCGCGCAGCTCGGGCAGTCCCACGACCAGCAGCCGACGGCCCACGGTCAGTGGCGCGCGGCCGCAGGTTCGCCGGCTGAACGCCGACAACGTTCACGCGATGTTGCACGGCGGCAAATATCCGAGCGACCGCCTGAACCGCCACGACTCTCCCGAGCACATGGCACTGCTGTTCGTCGAAGAAGCGTTTGAGAACGGCCACCAGCGCAAGCAGGACGTGGCCAAGGCTTACGCCATCGCGCGCGAGGCCATTATTGACAACTGGCACCGCGTCGGCAGCGCGAAGACGATGTCTGCCCTGAACGATTTGCTCGATAGCCACTTCCCACGGCGCAAGCAGCGACAGGGCGGCGTAAAGATGGCGCGGCCCTGGGAGTCGAGCGATCATCCACGCAACGCCAGCGGGGAGTTCGTAGCGGCTGCACACGGCGCGGAAACCGCCAAGAAGGAAGAAATCTCCGGCCGCATCAAGGACGAGGCTCGCAAGCAACCGAAGGGACAACAGCGCAAGCACGCGCTCGCGCAAAAGGAGCCGGCCAAGAAAGAGCTGAACACCTTCCGGCGGGCGAACCGCGTGAAGCTGTTCAAGCGGTTGAAGCCGATCTTCCACAGCGCCGAACAACGGACCATCGCCCACATCGAGTACACCACGGGCGTCCATGCCAGCAAGTTCGCCCACGCGCTGAAGGGGATCGGCCGCAAGCTCGCCAACGTGGTGGCGGTCGGCGACCCGAGTCAGGGGCATGAGATTAGCCCGCGGCAGATCCGCGACGTGTTGGAGGAGCAGATTGCGGACGCGGCCTACGCCTACGCCGACCCTGAAAAGGCAAAGTCGGACGAGGAGTACGTAGCCCTGGAGCGAAAGAACAGCCAGTTCGCGGACGCTGTCGAGGCCGCCATCATGGCCCATTTCAGCGACCCGACGGATCGGCGGTTGAGTCGCGGGGCCGCAGGCTGCCACAGACGGCCGGTGTGACCGATGGCTATGACGGCGGGTGACGGTGGATGAGCGCCGGCAGCAAATTCGACGCGCGGAGCGACCTGGCGATTGCCGCTTTGCTCAGCACCAGCAGCCAGGCGGAGGCCGCCGCTGAAGCCGGCATCAGCGAAGCGACGCTCACCCGCTGGTTGCGCGAGCCGGAGTTCCAGCGACGGTATCGTGAAGCCCGCTGGACCGTCCTACATTCGGCCATTGGCCGCTTGCAGGCCCTGGCCAACCAGGCGGTTTCGACGCTCGCAAAGAACCTGACCTGCGGCAAGCCGGCGGCTGAGATTCGGGCAGCCCAGGCCGTCTTGAAGGCCGCTGTCGATGGCTGCGAGTTGATGGACCTGGCCGAACGCATCCGCGCCCTTGAACAGCAGGAGCCGTCCCGTGGAGTCACTTCTTCGACGTCTGGCCCGCCTGGAGCAGCGGGGCTCCCACGCCCAGCAGACGATGAGCGCGGAGCTGATGGAGCGGCTGCGGTTGGTGAGCACCCGCCAGCTTGAGCTGCTCATCGCCTATCGGCAGGCGTGCGAGGAGCGGGGCGAAGCCGCCGGGCTGGAGTTGGCTGCCACCTGGCCGCCGGCGGACCAAGAAGAGCTGGCTTCGGCAGGGCGCATCCTGGCTGGCGAAGAGCCGGGCGAACTGGCGGCCTGCTATGCCCAGCAACCGGCGGCGGGCCTGGGACTGGCGCGACCAGCGACCGCAAAGAATTGATGGAGGTTTGACGCATGGCCGGCGGGAAAACACATATCGTCCACAAGCGAAAGGCCGCGGCCTCACCTTTTTTAGCTCTCTATCAGTGGCGGGTTGGCCCAGAAGTTCCGGCGCTTATGGGTCCATTGCCAACGATCCCGGCGGGCTCGGTCGCCGGTATAGCCATAAGGCTTGAGGTGCTATGAGCGACGAGGTCATTCGTGTCCAGTTCCCTGATCTGTCCCTGACGTTCGACCTGCCGGGCGGGAAACCTGTTACATCCCGTCAACGTTAGGCCTGATCACCACGGTCAAACCCATAGCCAGACATCCCCAAGAGGCCATCATGGACAACGTCATCCGCTTCGAGTTCGCTTCGTCTGGCAATGCAGGTGGAGGCGGTTCCGCCGGGAGCGGCGCGAGTTCGCGCCCGGGCAACATGGGGTTTGACTTTGACTACGAGCGGCGTTCGCCGAATCAGCTCCGCATTCTGGACATGATGCGCGAGGAACGCAAACGCCACGTCTTCAACATGGAGTATGAAAACGCCCGTTACGGGCGCGGTGTCGCTGCCGTTCGCCAGGTCGGGCGCGGCGTGCAAACCGTAGCACAGACCGCGTCAATGTTCGGGATGCCGACTGGTGGGATGGGAGTAATGGGAGGACGCTTGGCCGCAGCAGGCGGGCCGGCTGGGATTGCCGTCGCGATCGGGGCGGCCATTGCTCAGGGCGCCAAGCAGGCGTATGACTCCATCCACCTCAACGCGAATCGTTTTGCCAGCACCGCCGGCATGTATAGCCCACAGGTCGCCGCGGCTTCAGGGTTGGCTCAGGTGGAGAAAATCCAGGGAGACATTCGCCGGTCGAAACTGCTCGGCCCGGAGCTGGCGGCCTTCGTCACGGCACAAAACCGACTGGAACAGGCGAAGGAAGACCTAAGGACCCGCCGAAGAATAACTTCCCGTTTTACAGGAGCAGTCTCGGCAAGGCTCGGTAGTTGAAGCGAGGCAGAATGTTGTCGAACACGATGCGCATGGTTTGCTTGAAATCGGCGGCGGCTTTCCTGCCAGTTTTGT
>JAEUIF010000128.1 GCA_016795185.1 Planctomycetia bacterium
CACGCCCATGCCCACGCAAAGCCGTGGGCAGGGCACCCAGCGCTCGCCCCCAGCCTGCGCAGCCGGTCAGGTCCTGCGTGTGTCAGCGCGGCCGAAAGCGGCGGCGGAACTGCCCCGGCGTGCAGCCCGCGGCGCGGCGAAACACGTAGCTGAGATATGGGGCCGAGGTCAACCCCGCCGCGCGCGCCACGTCGGCCAACGTCCAGTCGGTTTCGAGCAGAAACTTCTTCGCCAGTTCCAGCCGTGCCGCGTGCAGTTCCTCGTGCGGCGTCCGTCCCAGCACGCGCTGGAAGTGCCGTTCCAGCCAACGGCGCGAGACCTGCACCTCGCGGGCGGCGGCGTCCACCGTAATCGCCTCGGCTGCATGCGCGCGCAGAAAATGCACCGCCCGATACACCTCCCACCCATCGACCTGCGCCGTGCTGCTCGATTCGCGCACCGCAATCACGCTGAACGGTTCGACGAGCACCTCGCCCGGTGACGCCGCGCCCGCCATCAGGCGATCGAGCAAGGCCGCCGCTTCGTAGCCGATCCGCTCCGCGGGGATCTCGATCGCCGAGATCGTCGGCCGCGACAACGCGCACTTCATGTCCTCGTCGCCGGACAGGACCGCCACCGCGCCCGGTACTTCCAGACCTGCCCGGTCGCAGGCTTCGACGATCTGGCAGGCGATGTCCGCGTTCCACGTGAAAACGCCCACGGGCTTCTCCAGCCGACGCAGCCAGCGTGCCAGGTCGCGCTGGCGCGCCTGCCACGACGCCCCAGGGTTCAGCCGGCTGAAATCGCAATAGAAGTCACAGGGACAGCCCTCCGCGGCGACATGGCGGGCGAAGGCCGGACCGCGGTCCTCGTCGGTCCGCCGGGGATAGTAGTTGCAATAGGCGAAGCGACGCAGACCGCCGGCGTGCAGGTGCTTGGCCGCCAAAGCGGTCAACTGCTCATCGTCCACCCGCACGCGCGGCAACCGCCGACTGCGGACGCGCACGGAGCCGACGCTCACCGCCGGCACCCCGAGCGCCAGGATGCGGCGCGAGCGGCGGTCGCTGGTGATGCGCACGATCACACCATCCCAGGCATAGCTTTCGGAGAAGAAAACGGAGTCCTCCGTCCCCTCCGGTGCGGCATAGACGTGCCAGGGGCCGTGCTCGTGGGCGTAGCGCGCGATGCCCCGAATGATCTTCTCGCGCCAGCTCAGCGACGAGCCGGCGAGCACGGCCACGCGGCGCGAGCGGTCGCGTTTCATCGGAGGCTCCAGGTGTCGCAAAATCAGAACTATGGTAGCCGATTTGCGTGAAATCGCAATTGCAACCGCGACCGCGAATGTCTCTACTAGTCCTGCTGCCTTGATGCACTCCCACCGGCAAACCCTACGTTGGACCCCGCCTGCCACGGAGACCAGCCATGCTCAGCCTGCACCACCTCAACCGGCGTCGCTTCCTCGGCCTGGGCGTCCTCGGCGGCCTGTCCGCCCTGGGGCTACCTCGAAGCGCTGCCGGCGGAGAGGCGACCCGTCGGGCGCAGGCGAAGAACGTCCTGGTCATCTACGAGCAGGGCGGGCTGTCGCACCTGGATACCTGGGACCCCAAGCCGGACGCGCTCGCCGAACACCGCAGCCCGTTCCGGCCGGTTGCCACCCGGGTTCCCGGCATGCAGTTCACCGAGTTGCTGAAGCACACGGGCCGGGTGGCCGACAAGCTCGCCGTGGTCCGCTCGATGCACCACTCCCAGAGCGGCGCGGACGCCCACCCGAACGGCACGCAGTACGCGCTCTCCGGCTCCCACCCCGGCGGGCCGACCGAGATGCCGGACATCGGCTCCATCGTGGCCCAGCGGCTGGGGACCGCCTGCCGGTGCTTGCCGCCGTATGTCATGGTGCCGGGCAACCACGAGCAGGCGGCGCAGACGCGCAACGCCTTTCTGCCGGCCTCGACCAGGGTCTTCAAGACGGGCGGTCGCGACGTCTCCGATCCGCAGTGGAAGATCAACGACTTGCGGCCCCGCGCGGAGAACACCGACCGGCGGTTGACGGATCGACGCCAGCTGCTCGACGTCGTCGATGCCGCCTACCTGGGCACGGGAACCGGGCAGCGGCCCGCCGGCGGCATGGAGCGTTTTTACGACCAAGCTTTCGACATGCTGACCAACAGCAAGGTGGCCGCGGCGTTCGACCTCGGTACCGAGCCACAGGCCGTTCGCGACAAGTATGGTCCAGGCCACCGCGGCGCTTGCTACCTCGTCGGCCGCAAGCTGATCGAGGCGGGCGTGCGCTTCGTGACCGTGGATGCCCGCTGGCCACTGACGCCAGAGACACCGCGCGGCGGCAACCTGAACTGGGACCATCACGACTTCATCTACGCCCAGAAGACCTGCGAACTGCCAGGTGCCAGCGGCGCGGGCGCGGGCCGCTACGGCATCGGCCACTGGTGCATGATGGGTTCGCTGGACCAGGCGTTCGCCGCGCTCGTCGAAGACCTGGACCAGCGCGGACTGCTGGCGGAAACGCTGGTGTGCTTTGTGAGCGAGTTCGGCCGGACGCCGAAGCTGAACAAGTTCCAGGGCCGCGACCACTGGACGCATGCCTATGCGCTGGCCTTTGCCGGCGCTGGCGTGCCCGGCGGCCAGGTGATCGGCCGCAGCGACAAGAGCGGCGGCTACGTCACCGACGACCCGCACACGCCGGAGGACTACGCCGCGACAATCTACGAGAAGCTGGGCATCGACCGCACCCAACCGCTCTACACGGCAAGTCACCGCCCGGTCTACTTCGGCCACGGCGGCGAGCCGATCGCCAATCTATTTTAGCGCGACCGACCCACGACTGGAACGGATACGGCGACTTTGAGCGTGGCAAGAACGTTCCGCGGGTGGGCTCCGTCAATGATGCGGTCGGCCGGCGAAGGCGTCGCGCACGGCGGGGTCGGCCGCCGTCGCGGGTCGAACTGTTATCGATTCGCCTCCTCGTCGCTGACCTCGGACCATCGCTGCTGGCCTTCGCTCATTGAAGTCTCCCGTGCCATGGCACACCCAGCTTCGCAGCCACGGGCTAGCCCGCATTTCTCACCAGAATAAGGAACCGGCTTGCTTCCGGAGCGTCAAGTGATTGTAGCCGCAGTCACTTGCGTTTCCTGGAAGGAGCAAGCCGGTCATGACACAGTGTACCAGCCCGCCGTTGACTTTTCACGAC
>JAEUIF010000145.1 GCA_016795185.1 Planctomycetia bacterium
ACCGCGCAGTGGCCGGGCCGCGCTGACGACGACCTGCACGTAATGCTCGCCCGGTTGACTTTCGCCGCGCTGGAACAGCCACTGGCCCAGACAATCCACCAGCACCACATGCGGCAGCCGGGTAATGGGCCGGTCGTACCACAGATGGACGCTGGTGATCGGTGACGTTTCCAGTTGATGCAGGTTCGCGAAGTAAGGTGCGGAGTCGATCAGCGAATCGGGCAGCAGTTGCAGCACACGGTCGAACGGCACGGCGACGATGTACCAATCCGCCGTCAGCGTTTCGCCGGCGCGCGTTTCCAGGCCCGCAATCCGACCGTCGCGCAGCACGACGGAGCGCGCCGCCGTGTTCAGGCGGAGGACGACGCCGTGCGCGTCGAACCAGTCCAGCAGTTCCGCGCCGTACAGTCGGCCAAGCGGCACCGTCGGCAGTTGCACCTCGAAGCCGCGCGGGTGACCGAGGAAGCCATCCACGAAGACCTTGCGAGCGTAGCGCAGCCCGATGCGGTCGGGCGTCTCGTTGAGAGCACTGGTCAGCACCAGGCCCCAGAAGCAATCGATGCAGCGCTGCGATTGGCCGTGGCGTTGCAACCAGTCGAGAAAGGGCGGATCGTCGGGCCCTTCGGCCTTCAGACGGCTCAGCGCCCAGGCGATGCGCAGCTTTTCCGTCGCGCTCAGATAGTGTGCGCTCAGAAAGCTGCGGGCCAGGTGCAACGGCGCGGGCCAGTCATCCGCGCGGAAGCGGCTGACGCGCCGGTCGGGCGTCATGAAGTAGAGCGTGCGCTGCGGTTGGATCAGGTGCGCAATGCCGACGCTTTCGCAGAAGCGCGCGAAGTTCGTGCAGCAACCCATGCTGACGTGCTGGCAGGCGTCGATCAGCTGACCGGTGGCGGCGTCCGTGAACGAACTGGCCCGCCCGCCCAGGCGCTGGCGGGCTTCGAGCACGGTCACGCGCAGGCCATGCCGTGCCAGGGCCTGCGCTGCCGCCAGTCCCGCCAGCCCCCCGCCGACGATGAGGACCGACTGGCTCAAGGCCCGACTCCCCAACCGCAGCGCGTCGGCAGGGCGGCCAGCACCAGGGCCAGCTTGCGCCAGCGGCCCAGGCTGACCCGACCGCTGAAGACGTCGAAGTCGCGGCGCTCGATCTCGAGCAGCAGTCCGCGATAGGTGTGCAGCATCACCTGGAACACCGCCCGGCCATGCGCCGGCAGCAGGGGCAGCAGCGCCTCGGCGTCGCGGTAATAGCGATGGGCCCGCTCGGCCTCGAAGCGCATCAGAGCGCGGAATTGCTCGTTGCGTGCGCCCTGGCGCAGTTCCTGCTCGCTATAGCCGAACCGTTCCAGGTCCATTCGCGGCAGATAGACCCGGCCCCGCGCCGCATCTTCGGCCAGGTCACGGAGGATGTTCGTCAGCTGGAAAGCGATGCCTGCTTGCTCCGCGTGGACCTTGGCCTGTGGATCGCGAAAGCCCCAGATGTGAATGCAGGCCAGGCCGACCGCGGACGCCACGCGGTAGCAGTAGGGATACAGGTCATCAAAGGTGGCGAACGCGACGGGTTCGAGGTCCAGGCGCACACCGTCGAGGACCGCGACCAGGTAGTCGCGCGGGATGCGATAGGTGACGACGGTATCGCGCAACGCGGGGTGCAGCCGATGATTGAAACAGCCCGCGAGCGCTGCGTCGAGCGCTGCTTCCCAGGCGTCGAGCGCGACGCGCTTGGCGGCACTCGCGCCGGTTCCGTCGGCCAGGTCATCCGCGATGCGCAGGAAGGCGTACAGGGCGCACATCGCCCGGCGCTGATGGGCCGGCAGCAGCCGAAAGGCGTGATAGAAGTTGCCCGCCTCGCGCCGTGCTAGCCGTTCGCAGTAAGCGTAGGAACGAGCTAGCGCGCCGCGCGGCACTGCCTGCATCGTTCCGTTGGCCGTGGATTCCATCAGGTTATTGAACCAGTCTCGGGTGCTCGGGTGCCAGGCCCACGTCTTTGCGTGGGCCTGGAGAACTCGCAGGCGTCCCATGCAAGCAGGAGGGCTTTCTGTGGAGCAATTAGCCCCTTGATATTGCACCAGCAAAGCCACCAATAGCTGACAGCTATCAGCCATCAGCATTTCACTGGAGCAGTTCGCGACCGACTGTAGCGATCCGCACAGCGGACCCTACGATATTCTGTAGGGTCCGCTGTGCGGACCATAGCGCCTGGTGCTACCCCATCCGCGAACTGCTCTAGTGGGAGCCGCCCACGAGCGAGCCAGCACCTGGAGCAGCAACGTCGCCTTGTTCCACTTGCTCAGTACCGGGCGGGATTGCCAGACATTGTAGCCCGCCTCCTCGATCTTGCGAAGAATTGCTAGCCCGCCGCGCGCAAACAACTCGATGTCCGTGCGTATCTCTGGAGGCAGCCGTCGCACCAGGGGCAAGCCGTCGTGGAAAAGTTGCCGGGCGCGGGCGACCTCGAAGCGCAGCAGTTCGGCGAAAGCGGGGGTAAACCTGCGGGCTTCGAGATCGCCTTTCGTATAACCGAAGCGCTGGCGATCCTCGGCCGGCAGGTAAACGCGGCCCATCGTCCAGTCGCGGGCGACATCTTGCCAGAAGTTGGCCAGTTGCAGCCCGGTGCAGATGTGATCCGACAGCGGGGCGGTCTCCTCGTTGAAGGCATCGCTGAGATACAGCACCAGCTGACCGACGGGATTGGCCGAGCGCCGGCAGTAGTCCAGCAGCTGTTCGTATGTCTGATACTGCTTGACTGTTTGATCCTGTTCAAACGCACTCAGCAGGGCCAGGAACGGTTCGGGCGGAATGTGAAAGCGCTGAATGACTGGCAGCAGGGCCACCATCACGGGATGGCGGGCCTGGCCGGCGTAACAGCGCAGGAGTTCGTCGCGCCACCAGTGAAGCAACTGGAGGGCACGGTCGCCGCCGCCGGTTTCGTCGGCGAGATCATCGGCCCAGCGACAGTAAGCGTAAACGGCCTGAAACGGCCGCAACAAGCGGCGCGGCAAGAGCAGCGAGGCCACCGAGAAGTTCTCGTAATGGCCGCGCGTCAGCCGCTGGCAGTAGGAACGCGCCGCCGCCAGGTCCACGGGGTGGTAATGCGCTGCCGGCCCGTAGCGTGCCAGTTCTCGACGGAAGTCGTACTGCATGGCGGGGATTATAGGGACCGACCTTCCCTGGGCGCGCGGTCAGTGGGAGAAAAAAGCAAGTAAAAATTTTCTTGGCGTTTGGCTAGCTGTTCGCTATATTTATCTAGTTGTTCGGTGGCTGTCACCTTTGCGGGTTATAACTCTTCTGGAGACCTGGCGAAGCGTAGTACTGCTCTTCCTTCCTCGTCTGTATTCTTCGACGGCGTTCCGCTCCCCAGTGAGCCATCCCCGAAAGATCTCCGAGAAAGGTGGGCACAGCCTGGTTGTGGGGCTTGGCCGCTCGCCGGAGTCCGGCCGTCGCTCCTTCGGTCCCGTCTTCCGGCGAAAGGCAGGTGGGTCGGCAGCAATTCCCGGAGCGCCTCCGGCGCTCGCACGCAGCGCGGCGGCCGTGCTGAAATGCCTTTCGCCTGTCTTTCGGGTGCTGGTCGCGCGGTGAACGCAACACGTCAGGACGATCCGCCGGTTCGAGTCTCCGGCGCGGATCGCGGTGGTTGGAGATTTCAGGTCTGCCCCGCAACGGGCTGCATCGCGGCGGCGAACATCCGCCCCCGCCGATTGGCCCTTTCCCTTGCGCCCCACGGGTCCGTGCTTGTGGAGCGGGGCACGGAAAGGTACTGCGATGGCGAAGAACATCTATGTCGGCAACCTCGTCTGGGAGGTCACGTCCGACGATCTGTACGCTTTGTTCAAGGAGCACGGCGCGGTGCGCCAGGCTCAGGTTATCTCCGACCGGGAAACCGGCCGGTCCCGAGGTTTCGGCTTTGTCGAAATGGAGAACGACCAGGAAGCCCAGAAGGCCATTGATACGTTGAACGGCGCTCAATTCCGCGGGCGGCCGTTGACGGTCAACGAAGCCCGCCCGCGTGAAGAACGCGGCGGTGGCGGCGGCTATGGCGGTGGCCGCAGCGGCGGTGGCGGCGGCTACGGCGGCCGGAGCGGCGGCGGCTACGGGGGTGGCGGCGGTGGCTATGGCGGGGGTGGTGGCGGTTATGGCGGTGGCGGCGGCGGGCGCGGCCCGCGCTATTGAAAGTCAGATTCCCCGCCGCACTGTTCGCTCGTAGTGACTCTATCGCTCGGCCCTCGGCCTGCCGCCGGGGGCCGGGTTGTTTTCCGCACCGCGAATTGCACCGGGCTCGTTATATGCCGCATCGTTCGTTGGGCGGGCCAGTCCGTCGCTGCCTCTCGATTCGGATTGCTCCAACCGCGACGACCGGATCGAGTGCGCGGCGCGGCATGTCGCCGCTGGACGCCGAGGCCCGTCAAGTTGCGCCGGCTGCTTGCCCGATACCTTGAGGGGCGAGTCGCGTTCCTGCCTGCTCGCCCTGCTCCAGAGCTGCTCAGGATAAGCACCCAGGATCAACGGAGTGATCGACCAATGACGCTGCCCATCTCTCGGCGCACCCTCCTCAAAGGCTTGATGGCCACCAGCGTGGCCCAGCTGACGACAGTTTCCTCGACGGCCGAGGCCGGCATTTTCCAGGACAAGGCGGATGCCGGCTGGGTCAAGGGCCACATGACCGGCGCCCAAGCCCTGGTCGAAGCCTTGATTCAGGAAGGCACCGATTGCGTCTACGGCATTCCCGGCGCGCAGGAGAACGAACTCTGGGACGCGATGAAGGCCAAGGGCCTGGGTTACCTGCTTTGCACGCACGAGTTCTCGGCCGCCTGCATGGCCGATGGAGCGGCGCGCGCCACCGGCAAACCTGGCGTGCTCTGCGTGGTGCCCGGCCCGGGTGTGACCAACTCGCTGAGCGGCGTGGGCGAAGCGCTGCTGGACAGCGTGCCGCTCGTCTGGATCATCGGCGACGTGGCGCGCGGCGAGAAGCACCGGCCCTTCCAGGTCCACGATTTGCCGCAGGTCGGTCTGGCGAAGCAGGTTTCAAAGGAAGTTATCGAAGTCCACGAGGTCGGCGAGATTCCGGATGCCGTCCGCCGTGCTTTCTACCTGGCGCGCTGCGGTGAACCGGGGCCGGTCGCGGTGGTGGTGCCCTACAACCTGCTGCTCGAAGCGCACAAGTTCGCCAGCGGGCCGCTGGGTTTGCCCGCCGCGCCGTTCGACGAGGACGCCTTCCAGGCCGCGCTCGGACTGCTCGGCAACCAGAAACTGCGCTGGGGCATCTACGCGGGTCTGGGCTGCATGGACCACAGCGCAGCGCTGGGCCAGGTGGCGGAAATCCTGCAAGCGCCGGTGGCGACGAGCGTGTCTGGCAAGGGCGCGCTGCCCGACTGCCATCCGCTCGCGGTCGGCTACGGTTATGGCAAGTATGGCACTCGCACCGCCGAGGACCTCTTCAAGCACCTCGACGGTGTGCTGGCCATTGGCGTCAAGTACAGCGAGGTTTCGACCGCGTTCTACGCGATTCCCAAGCACAAGCACGTCATTCATGTGGACGTGAACGAGAAGAACCTGGGGCAGATCGTGAAGTCGGACGTCTGCGTCCATGCGGATGCGGGTGTCTTCCTCGACCGGCTGATCGCCCAGCAGGACTGCATCCAGCGCGCGCCGAATCCGAAACTGACCGAGAGCATTCGCAAGCAGAAAGCACTCGACCTCAAGATCAACTCCGGCAACTACGGCAAGTGCGGCGCGGACCCGATGGCGCTGGTCCTGGCGCTGCGGCGCTGCCTGGCCGCCGATGCGCTGGTGTTCGTCGATGTCACACTCGCGGAGCATTATGCTTCCGAGGCATTTTCCGTCTATCAGCCGCGCACGTATTTCAATCCGACGGATAATCAGGCAATGGGCTGGTCGATCCCGGCCGCGCTCGGCGCGCAGCGCGTGCAACCGCAACGCACGGTCGTGACCATCACCGGCGACGGCTGCTTCCTGATGTCGGCGATGGAGATCACCACGGCGGCGCGCGAGGGGCTGCCCGTCAAGTTCTTCGTGCTGGACGACCAGGCGTACCATTACATGCAGGCGCTGCAAAAGCCGGCCTATCTGCGGACCACGGCCACGATTCTGGCGCGCATGGACTACGAAGCACTGGCACGGGGCTTCGGCGTCTTCTATCAGGAGATTCACTCGACCGACGAACTCGAAGGCGGCATCCGCGCGGCGCTGTGCCAGCCCGGTCCCGTGCTGACGCGCGTGGTGACGGACTACGGCAAGCGCGAGGTGCGCTGGATCGAGGCCACCAAGGACCGCTTCACGCAGGAACTGACGACCGCGCAGAAGATGCGCTTCCTGGCCCGGATCGGTTCGCGGTCGCTGCGGTTCCACCAACCGAACGACTAAAGCCAATTGAACTGGTCCGCACCGCGGACCCTACGAAATTGTAGGGTCCGCGGTGCGGACCATCGCGCGCTCGGCTGCATCCGTCCGTAAACTGCTCGAAGCGCAGATTCTTGAGCGCGAGACGGAAAGCTCGCCGCGCGAAAGAACTTCCCCGTAATCCCCGAACGACCTATACTCGTCTTCTATAGAGGAGCCACTCTCGACCAATCAAGGAAACGCATCATGAGCAGGGCGCGGCGCGAACCGAACCGGGTGGGTAGTCGGCGGTCTGAATGGGTGCTGGTCGGCGCGACGCTCTTCGCCCTGTGCTGGCAAGGCAACGGTGGTCGGGCCGACAACAAGGGCGATCTGACCGCCGAAGCCGTGCGCGCCGTGCAGCAGAAGTACGAAGAGGAGAAACAGCAGGCGGTCTCATCCAAGCTGGCCGAGAAGTTCTCCCCCGAAGCGCTGCGCAAGGCCGAGCAGTTCGCCCAGCGGGGCGCGGCGGCGCTGGCCGCCGGCCGCCTGGTCGAAGCCAGCGATGCGTTCCGCGAAGCCCGCTGGATGCTGCCCGCCGCTTCCGCCGACCTCCCGCCGCACCTGGTGCGCGTTTTTGGCAACCCGCGTATGCGGCATGCCGAGCGTATCGACGACCTGTCCTATACCGGCGACGGCTCCCGCCTGGCAACTATCAGTCGCGATGGCGTCGTCAAGGTCTGGGACGTCGCCTCCGGCCGCGAAGTGCTGACCCTGCGGGCGAGCGCGGAGAACAGCGCCGCCGTCAAGGCAGCCAGCGTTACGCAGCAAGGTCGTCCGGTGCGCAAGGTCGTCGCGGTGGCCTTTCGGCCCGACGGCAAGCAACTCGCCTGGGCGGTCGGCAACGACATCAAGCTGCACGACCTCGAAGCCAACAAGGAATCATCCACGCTGACCGGCCACACCGGCTACGTCACCGCGCTGGCCTGGACACCCGACGGTAAGACGCTGGCCTCCGGCAGCGAGGACAAATCCGTCCGGCTCTGGGACGCCGAGAATGCGAAGGAAGCGAAAAAGCTGACCGGGCACACGCTCAAGATTCAGGACGTAGCCTTCGGGGCCGATGGCAAGCTGCTGGCCTCCATCGCCGACGACGGCATCGTCCGCGTCTGGACCACCGCCACCGGCGCGATCCGCCTCGGCATTCAAATCTACAATTCGGCCAATGGCGAAGGCGGCTATGGCGTCGTTTTCAGCAACGACGCCAAGCTCTTTGCCAGCTGCGGCGCGGTGGGCAATCCGCGCACCAACGCAGCGCCGAGCGCGGATGGTGCTGGCGCCGGCGCGGGAGCCGGCATGTTGCTGCAAAACTTCGCGGGCCATACTGGCAGCGTGCTGGGTGTCGCTCTGAGCCCCGATGGCAAGCTGCTCGCCACCGCTGGCCGCGACAAGAGCGTGCGTCTCTGGGATGTGGGCACCGGCCAATCGATCCGCAACTTCCACGGGCATCTCGACGAGGTGACTGGCGTCGCCTTCCACCCCAGCGGCCAGCAACTGGCTTCGATCGGCGCGGACCAGACCGTCCGCCTCTGGAGCCTGGAAACGGTCGAGCACCATCGCAGTCTGGCGGGACATCAAGGCTCGGTCTGGTCGGCGGCGTTTAACCCCGATGGTACGCGCGTCGTCTCCGCCAGCGCCGACCGCACGTTGAAAATCTGGGACCCCGCCGCCGACAAGGCGCTGCGCACCCTGAACGGCCACAAGGCCCCGGTCACGGTCGCGCTGTGGAGCCCCGACGGCAAGAGCATTCTGTCCGGCGGCGGCGACGAGGTGCTGAAACTCTGGAACGCCGACACCGGTGACGAGCGCGCCACGCTCACGGGCCACAAGTTCGCCGTGATGGCCGCCGCTTTCGACAAGGACGGTAAGCAGATCGTTTCCGGGGCCGCCGACAAGTTGGTGAAAATCTGGGACGCGACCAACGGCAAGGAACTGCACACGCTCAAGGGGCATAACTCCATCGTCAGTGCGGTGGCCTTTCATCCGGACGGCAAGCACGTCGCCTCGGCCGGCGCGGACGGCGTCATCAAGTTCTGGAGTTTGAACGACCCGAAGGAGATCAAGGAAATTGGGTCCATCGTCGCGCATAGCCAGGGCGTCAGCGCGCTGGCCTTCAGCAACGATGGCGGCCGGCTGGCCAGCAGCGGCGGCGACCAGCTGCTCTACATCTGGTCCGTGCAGCCCGACAAGGGCCTGACGCTGTTGCGCAAGCTCGAAGGCCATACCGCGCCGGTCAGTTCGGTGGCGTTTAGCCCGGACGGCCGTGTGTTAGCGTCCGGCGGCGGCGATCGGGTCATCAAGCTCTGGGATGCCGTCAACGGCGCGGAGCAGCGCAGCTTCCGCGGCCATACCGACTGGGTCAGTTCCGTGGCCTTCAGCGCCGACGGCCGGTCGCTGGTTTCGTCCAGTGTCGATAAGACCATCCGGCTCTGGGAGAATTCCAGCCGTGAAGTGACGCCCATGCTGGCAGGCCATATCAGGCGGGTGCGGGCCCTGGCGGTTAGCCCCAACGGTGAACTGCTGGCTACTGGCGGCGACGATCAGACCGTCCGCCTCTGGGATGCGAAGACTGGCGCGGAAAAGCATGTCCTGATCGGCCATCGCGGCCCGATCACCGCCCTGACCTTCAGCCCGGACGGCAAGACGCTGACCTCGGGCACCACGGATGAGAAGAACGATCAGAGCGTCAAGTTCTGGGACACGGCCAGCGGCAAGCTGGTGAAGACCTGGGAGCCGGTTGGCATGGTGCCCGCCCTGGCCTACACGCCGGACGCGAAGAAACTGCTGGCCTGGACGCCTGCTCTGGAAATGGGCCTGAAGCCGGTCAGCAACGTGCGCGTTTTCGACACCGCCACGGGCAAGCCGGCGACGACCTTCAGCGATACCGACCGCCTGGTGCATTGCCTGGCCTTCAGCGCCGACGGCGAACTGGCGGCGATGGGCGCCGACAACGGCAGCATTCGCGTCTGGAAGACGGCGGACGGTAAGCGACTGTTCGACGGCGACATGTCGGCGCACGGCAAGCGCGTCACCGACCTGGTCTTCACGCCCGACCGCAAGTTCCTGATTACCGGAGCCGACGACGGCGAGGTGCGCGTCTGGGAGACGGAAAAGCTCAAGGCCGGCCCCGACAACAAACCCGTGCAGACCATCGCCAAGGCGCACAACGGGCGCATCGTGGCCTTCGCCGTCAGCCCGGATGGCAAGCGGTTCGCGACCGGCGGTCAAGATCAGGAAGTGAAACTCTGGGATACGACGACGGGCCAGGAACTGCGCCGCTTCGAGTTGAAGCAGGGCATCAACGGCCTGGCCTTCTTGCCTACCGGCAAGCAAATAGCCACCGCGAACGCCGATTCGACCGCCTACTTGCTGGACTTGCCGTGACCCCCGTGCTGCCGCCGGGAAGCGATGCAGCCCACCGGCGGGTTGGCGGCTGTCAGGGTTACTTCGGCGGCAATTTGGCGAGCCGACCGAGCAGGTCGATCTCGATGTCGATCAACTCGTTCATGACCGCCTCGTCGGCCATGCCCTTGGCCTTCATCTGCGGGGCCGCGCCAGCGGCGGCGAACTTCCAGCCCCGCGCCGTCAGCACCTCTTGCCGCAGCTTGCGCGGTATTTCGTAGCCGCACGCCGAGGCGGCAGCCCGGAAGCCGTTCAAGAAGTTCTCCAGCGAGGGTATGTCCAGCGGAAAGACGAACATGCCCTTCTGCTTCCGCACCTGCTGCAAAATCCGCGTGAGCTTTTCGATGGACGGCATCGGTCGAGCCTCGCCGGAAGGACTGCCCTGTGGAGGGGTTGCCTTCTCGTGGTTGCCGGGAGATTTGCCGAAGAGCCAGTTGAGCATGGAATGGAACCTGTCGAGTAAACCGCCGATACTGAGCGCCGTTGCCATTCAAAACTGCAAGTCTTCTGGTTTTTCGACTTGCCACACTTGCCGAATGGCGGCTTGCAACCGTTGCAAATCGGCAACCATTGCGATTCGCTGCTCTATCGCTGCCGGTACAGTCTGAAAGCGCTGTTCGAGCAGGCTGCGTAAAATGGCTTGATGCGCCAAGAGTTGACCGCGCGCCTCACTCTTGCTTTGAATATCCGCTTCCCGTTCCGCACACTCTTCTTCCCAGGTCTTCTGGGTCGTTTGGCTCATGGTGACAATCTCCTGCCGATGGCGTTGTTCCAGGGGAATGGCTTCGACCAGCGGAATGAGTGCCTGGCGATCTGGAGTGGGCCGACGACGCACCGCCCAGGACAGCACGAACCACATTATATCCCGCCAGCGTACCGGGTCGCCATCCTGCAATGGCTCCAGGCGGCGCAACACTTCCTGAAAAACGCGCAGAAACGTGGGCGATTCCTCCTTTTCGGCCCGCACAATCGCCAGGGCTTGCAACCAGGGTCCGGGAGCATCGAGCAAATGGTCGGGCAATCGTTCGGCCAGATCGAAAAACACGGGCGGCCACTGCGGAGCAAATTCCTCGAAGAACGGTGGGGCGGCAATCAACGCGCTCAGGTTGCGGTGGTGCTTCCAGGGGGTGACGCCCGTGTGAAAAACCAACGGCATCAGCGGGCTAAGCCGTAACGGTTCCGCGTAGGCGTGACGGTCTTGCCAGGCTTTCCATTCGCGTTCCCAATATAGCGCGCCGTAGACGAAAAGCCGCAGCGGCATCACGTCGTCGCCGGCGCTCTGGTGTTCCAGGAGGATGCACACCAGCGCCGCGCGGCCTGGCTGCGCCGCCCGCAGGGGAATACGGAACAACAGATCGGATTCGCGTTCCCGCCAGTCTTCCAGGACAAACCCACGATCGAGCAGGACAGCCTGGCTGCAATCGAGGCTATCAGCCTGTTTCGGCGCGGCGGCAGCCAATATCTCTTGCAAGTTCGCCTGGTTCTTCAACAACCCCCGAAACGCACGGTCGGGAAAGTCGTGCAGCGGCGGACCGTCGAAGAGTGCCATGTTGATTCTCCTTGACGCCGCCGTGCATTCTGGAGTTCTCAGCCGCTTCGCCGCAGCCCCGCACGCACCAGCTTGGCTGTTTCAATCAGCGTGACCGGCGTCAGGGCCAGCCCCAGGATCAGCCCCCATTGCCAGGCTTCGAGCATGGTGGTGCCGGACACCGGCCGGGCGAACGGCGCCAGCACCAGGACAGCTTGCAAGATGCCGGACAGGGCAATCGCCGCGAAAAGCGGTGGATTGCTGAACAGTCCCAGTTCGGGCATGGTATGGCTCAGGCTGCGGCAGGCCAGCGCGTAAAAGAGCTGTGAGTAGGCCATCGTGCAGAAGGCCACGGTGCGGGCGGCGTCGAGGTTTGCCACGTTGTCCCGATACATCACGGCGAAGCCGAGCAGCGCGACGACGGCCATCAGCAGGCCGTACAGCAACATCAGCCGGCCGCGCTCCCAGGTAATGACCGGCTCGTGCGGGGGTCGGGGTGGGCGGCGCATCAGGTCGCGTTCCGGAGGTTCCATGCCGAGGGCCAAGGCGGGGAAGCCGTCGCTCACCAGGTTGATCCAGAGCACCTGAATCGCCAGCAACGGCACCGGCCAGCCGAGCAGCGCGGCGCAGAACATGAACAGCACTTCGCTCGTATTGCTGGCCAGCAGGTAAAAGAGCACCTTTTGAATGTTGTCGTAGATGCCCCGGCCTTCCTCAACGGCATTGACGATCGAGGCGAAGTTGTCATCGGTCAACACCAGGTCGGAGGCTTCCTTGGTCACGTCCGTGCCGGTGACGCCCATCGCGATGCCGATGTCCGCGGCCTTGATCGCCGGTGCGTCATTGACGCCATCGCCGGTCATGGCCACCACCTGGCCGCACGCCTGCCAGGCGCGCACCACGCGCAGCTTGTGCTCCGCTGAGACGCGCGCGTAGACCGCGATGCGCTCGACCTCGCCGGCCAGCGCCTCGTCCGACAGGTTGTCCAGTTCGCTCCCGGTCACCACCCGATCGGCTTCGCTGGCCAAGCCCAACTGCCGCGCAATGGCCTGCGCCGTGGCGGGATGATCGCCGGTAATCATCACGGGCCGGATGCCTGCGTCCAGGCATTTGCGTACCGCCGCACGGGCTTCCTCGCGCGGCGGGTCGATCATGCCGACCAGGCCGACGAAGATCAGGTCGGTTTCGCGGTATGGCCCCGCAGCGGTATCGGGGAATGGTCGATACGCCAGCGCCAACACCCGCAGGGCGCGATCCGCCATGTCGGCGGCCTGGCGGGCAATGGCGGCGCGGCCCTCCGGGGCGAGTGGCCGAACCTGGCCTGCGTGCAATTCATCTGCCGCGCAGTCGAGGATCGCCTCGGGCGCGCCCTTCGTATACATGATCGCGAGGCCAGCGGGACTGGCCGTGACGACCGACATGGCCTTGCGCTCCGAATCGAACGGCAAGTGCAACAGCACGGGGGCGGAGGGAGCTTGCACGTCGACGCCCGCCTTGGCGGCAGCCACCAGCAGCGCGCCTTCCGTCGGATCGCCGACCAGCTGCCAGCGGTCTTCGTCCTCCGGGCCACGTGTCAGGCGCGCGTTGTTGCAACGAATGCCAATCTCCAGCAAGCGCATCAGGTCGGCGTCCCGGCGCGGATCGATGGGTGCTTCAGCAGCCATGGGCACAAACGCGCCGCGCGGCGCGTAACCGGCGCCCGTCACCCGATAGGCTGCCGCGCCAACGACCACCTCGCTCACGGTCATTTCATTGCGCGTCAGCGTGCCGGTTTTGTCGGAACAGATGACCGTGACCGAACCCAGAGTCTCGACACTGGGCAGCCGTCGAATGAGGGCATGGCGTCGCACCATGCGCTGCAAGCCGAGTGCGAGCGCGACGGTGACCACGGCCGGCAAGCCCTCGGGGACCGCCGCGACGGCCAGGCTGACGGCAAGCAGAAAGACCTCCAGCAGCCCACCGCCGCGCAGCAGCTGAAGAATGAAAATGATGCCGACGATGCTCAAGCAGAGTGCGGCCAGGATACGGCCGAGTTGCGACAGGCGGCGTTGCAAGGGCGTCGGCTCGTTGGGCGTGCGGCCGAGCAGACCGGCGATGTGGCCCAGTTCGGTCTGCGTGCCGATCGCGACGACGATGGCACTGGCCTGGCCCGCCGTCGCCAGGGTGCCCTGATAGACCATGTTGCGCCGGTTGCCCAACGCGACGGCTTCGTCCAGTACGGCGTGGGCATCCTTGTCCACCGGCGTGGATTCGCCGGTCAGCGCCGCCTCCTGCACGCGCAGGCCGAAGGCTTCGAGAAGGCGAGCGTCCGCCGGAATATGATCGCCGGCTTCCAGCTCGATGCGGTCGCCGGGAACCAATTCGCGCGCGGGCAGCAGCAGCAATACGCCGTCGCGGAGCACGCGCGCCACGGGGGCTGACAGCTTCCGCAGCGCCGCCAGGGCTCGCTCCGCCCGCGCTTCCTGAAGAAAGCCCAGGATGCCATTGAGCAGCACGATGGCCAGGATGGCCAGAGTATCGATCCATTCCCCCAGCAATCCTGCGATGACCGCCGCCGCGATGAGAATGCCGATCACCAGTTGCTCGAACTGGCGCAGGAAGTGCCGCCAGCGGGGCTCCGGCGGCGCTTCGGGCAGTTCGTTGGGCCCATAGCGGACCTGCCGTTCACGGACCTGGGCCGCCGTCAGGCCCCGTGCCCGGTCGGTTTCCAGCGCGGTTAGCAGCGACTCGGCGGACTGCGCAGGGGCCCTCATCGACCATCCGCTTCAAGATCGAGACGGACCATGCCCACGTCGCGCACGTAGCGATGACAATGAAAACAGGTCATCGTCATTTCGAGATAGGTGAGCTTGGCGCTTTCCAGGTCTTTCGCTTTCGCCTGGCGCACGAGCTTTTCCGCGCTGCGGCGAAAGTCCTCACTGTTCATGTCGTACTGCGGTGTGCGGTAGAGCCGCCAGGCGGCCTCCTTGCTGACCTGAATGAGTCCGTCCGCATGCTTGGCGATCAGGTCGGGATCGTTCACGGCAATGCCTTCCAGCACCTTTTGTGCGTGGTCCAGCTTCTTGCGCATCAATTCCTTGACCTGCTTCGGGTCCGACTTTTCCCGCTGGACCTTGGGTTGCTCCTGGGCGCGGCTGTCGAGCAGGGGAAGGCCCAGTGTCAGCAGACACACGGCAAGCACGTAAGCCAGAGTCTTCATCGGAGACCTCCAGATGCTTTGGGTTTCTAGTGCAAAATCAAGCGACCTGTTGCGCAAGGCTTTACTTGGGTGGCA
>JAEUIF010000149.1 GCA_016795185.1 Planctomycetia bacterium
TGCCACCCAACTGTTACGGCTCGCCTGCCTGAAGGCGGAACTACGAACGTAACTCACAGCAAATACGCATAGTTCAGCAGCCGGTCGTTCAGGGCTGCGGTCGCGTCTTCCATCTTCTTGCGCTCGCCGCTGCCCATCGCCAGGCGCACTTGCCGGACCAGTTCTTCCAGGTCGCGCTTGTCTTCCAGGTTTTCGAGCTTGGGCACCACGTCCTGCTCGGTCTTCTTGATGACCTCCAGGGCTTCCTTGTATTCCGGCGTGCTTTCCAGCGACGCGGTCTTGTTGACCAGCTCCTCGTTGATGCGCTTCAGCTTGATGAGCTGCTGCGCGTTCATCTGGTCCTCACCCGCTTGCTGGATGGCGAAGCGTTTGCGGTGGCGGGCGTAGATGTCGTGGATTTGCACGGTCAGGATGCCGTCGTCGCCGTACTCGTAGGTCACTTCCAGGGCGCAGTCGCGTTGCGAGCGCGGCGGATGGAACTCCCACGGAATCTCCGCCAGCTTAACGTTCTCGCCGTCTTCCGGCGCGTCGTAGTGGTCGCCTTCGTAGACGCTGATGACCACCCGTTCCGCCGGGTCGGCTACCGGGTAGTAAGTCTTGGTGAAGTTGCAGGGAATGTCCGCGCCGCGACGGACGATCGGATCGAGGTAGACCTGCCGGCGCTCGTTGATCGGGTTAGCGCAGAGCGAGTGTTCGAGCTTCACGCTGTAAGCATAGTTGTCCAGGCCGGCCGCGCCCTGCAAGATCGCCGACACGATGGCCGCGCCCTGGGCCACGCAGGTCATGGGATCGACCTTGTCGAACGGCTCCGGTTCCTTCCCGCCGAGCTTCTCGCTGACGAAGCGCTTGACCAGCGGAATCTTGCTGGTGCCGCCGACCAGCAGCACCTTGTCGATGTCCTTGGGCTTCAGGTTGCGCAGCTTCAGGGCCTCGTCGATGGCCGTACCCGATTGCACCACCAGCGGCATGATGAGCTTCTCGAAGGTCGCCCGGTCCACTTCTTCTTCCAGGCTGAGATTGCGCTCCGGCACCAGCGATGCTTTGCGAGCCACCGCCGTCTGCTCGGTCGAGAGGTCGATCTTCGCTTTTTCCACCGCGAGCATGAACTGCTGCTTCTGCGGCGAGTTCATGATGTCGTAGCCGGTCTTCTGCTGGAACTTGTCGGCCAGGTGCTTGCCGAGCAGCATATCGATGTCATCGCCGCCGAGCTTGCCGATGCCCTTGCTGGAGATTTCCTCGAAGATGCCGTGATGAATTTTCAGCACGGTCACGTCCAGGGTGCCGCCGCCGAAGTCGTAGACCAGGATGGTCTGCTCCTTCTTGGCGTCGATGCCGTAACAGATTGCGGCAGCGGTCGGTTCGTTGATGAGCGTCAGCACCTGCATGCCGGCCGCGCCGGCGCAGAGCTTGGTCGCATGCCGCGCCAGCCCTTTCGAGTTGGCCGGGATGGTCACGACGGCTTTCGTGAAGCTCTCGTTCAGGCCCTGCTCGGCGTCCTTCTTGAGCAGCGTGAACAGCATGACGGCGATCTGTTCGGGCCGCAAGTTCTGGCCGATAAGGGCCACGCGCTCGGAACTGCCCAGGATGCGCTTGATGGAGCGGATGGAGCGCTGTTCGTCAAAGTTCTCCTTGGCTTCCTGGCCGAACGCCAGGGTGCCGTCGCGGCGCAGCGTGACCACGGAGGGCGTCCACTTCTGTCCCTCGTGGTTATGCACCACTTCCGCCTTGCCGTAAGAAAAGTTCGCGACGACCGAATTGCTGGTGCCGAAGTCGATTCCAATGTAGGGCATGGCTTCTTCCTGAGATCAGGAGTCCAGAATCAGGGGAGCGGAAGCCGGGAGCTGCGGTCAGCCATTCGCCTGACACAGACAAGGGTAGCAAAAGGCGGCGACGGATGCCAGGATTTGCGGGCAGGAGTCAGGGGGCCGGAGGGCAGGAGTCAGGCAGCCGAGGTCGTTAGAGTAATTCGCGACCGGCTGTAGCGGTCCGCACAGCGGACCCTACGTAATTCCCGTAGGGTCCGCTGTGCGGACCGTAGCGCCGGGTGCTACACCCATTTGCAAACTGCTCTAGCTTCGCGAACGGGTGGAGCGAACTATGTTTGGCCTGAGCCCCGGAAGGGTGGCAAGGTGCTTCGCCGTATCGTCGCTGCCGCCGCTCCGGAGCTGCACTACGTTGCGCGGGTTGCTATTCCCAGGGTTTGCTCCCTGGGCTACATTCTACCGCGCCTCCGGGGCTCCGGGCTGAACGGTCTTCGCGGTTCGGGCCGCCTTCGAGTAAGATGAGCGCGGTTCCCACCGGGGTATCTCCGCATGAGACTCACGTCGATCCCGCAGCTCGCCCGCGACGCCAATCGGCTGCGCGAAATCGTCACCACGCTGAGCAAGTACAGCCTCGCGGACTGGATCAGCCGGCTCGACTTCGAGTTCGTGCGCAGTCTGTTCAAACGCGGTCAGGGCACCTCCCTGACGCAACTGACCACCGAAACCCGCATTCGCCTGGCTTTGAGCGAACTCGGCACCACGTTCATCAAGCTCGGCCAGATGCTCAGCACGCGCGCCGACCTGATCGGCCCGACGCTGGCGCAGGAGTTGTCGCTCTTGCAAGCGGCCACGCCGGCCGACCCGCCCGAGACGGTGCGGGCCCTGGTCGAAGCCGAGCTGAAGCGGCCCATCGCCGAGCTGTTCGCCGAGTTCGACGATGAGCCGCTGGCCTCGGCCTCCATCGGCCAGGTGCATCGCGCCAAGCTGCCCGACGGTCAGCGCGTGGTCGTGAAGGTGCAGCATCACGGCATCGAATCGAAGGTCAAGAGCGACCTGGAAATCCTGGCGGCGCTGGCCGAGCTGGCCGAGAACAACCTGGCCGACCTGGCCCAGTACCGGCCGAAAGCGACCACGGCCGAGTTTCAGCGTGTGCTGCTGCGCGAACTGGATTTCGGCCGCGAGGAACGCAATCTGCGCCAGTTCGCCGACCACTTCGCCGCCGACCCGAAGGTCCGCTTCCCGAAGTCGTTTCCGGAACTCTCGACCCGGCGCGTGTTGACGATGGAATACCTGGCCGGCATTCCGGTCGCCGACCCCGACCGACTGCGCGAAGCCGGCTACGACCTGCACGACATCGCCCGGCGCGGGGCCTCGATCTTTCTCGAAATGATCTTTCGCGACGGTTTCTATCACGCCGATCCGCATCCCGGTAATTTGTTCGTGTTGCCCGACGGCGTGATCGGCATGCTCGACTGCGGCATGGTCGGCCGGCTCGACGAGCAACTGCGCGAGGACATCGAAGAGCTGCTCATCGCCGTGGTTCAGGGCGACGCGCGCCGGCTGACGGCGGTCATCACCCGCGTCGGCAGCGTGCCGCCCCGGCTGGACACCGCTGGCCTCGACGCCGACGTCTCCGACTTCGTCTCGTACTACGCCAGCCAGCCGATGAACAAGCTGGAGCTGGGCCGGGCGCTGAACGAGATGACCGGCATCATCCGGCGCTACCACATCATTTTGCCCACGCCGATCGCGCTGCTCCTCAAGGTGCTGGTGATGCTGGAGGGCACCTCGCGGCTGTTGAACCCGCACTTTGAACTCATCGAGCTGATTCGCCCTTATCAAAAGAAGCTGATCTGGCGGCACCTGTCGCCGCGCCGCCGGCTGCAAAAGTTCCGCCGGCTCTACCAGGAATGGGAGCACCTGGGCCGGCTGCTGCCGCGCAGCATCATCGACCTGATACAGCAGGCCCAGGGCGGCAAGCTCGAACTGCACGTCGAGCACAAGCGGCTGGAATCGGCGGTCAACCGTCTGGTCTTCGGCATGATGACCAGTGCGCTGTTCGTCGGCTCGTCGCTGATGCTCAGCTACAAGGTGCCGCCGGCGGTGTGGGAAATTTCGATTCCGGGCGCGATCGGTTGCTCGGTGAGCCTGATGCAAGCCCTGCGGCTGTTCTGGGCCATTCGCAATTCGGGGAAGCTGGATCAATAGAAAGTAGCCCGCCGCTCCGCGGCGGGCTACTTTCCGAGAAGCGTGATGATTGAACGAGTGACTCCTCAGGCTGGCTATTCTTTCCCGCCGACGTTCCGCGCGCTGCGCCACCGCAACTATCGGCTGTTCTTCCTCGGGCAGTTCGTTTCGATCACGGGTTCGTGGATTCAGATGCCGGCGCTGGCGCTGCTGGCCTACGAGGTGTCCGGCCGGCAATCGCGCTGGCCGGCGTGGATCGCGGCGGCGCAGTTCCTGCCGACCTTCCTGCTTGGCTTCTGGGGCGGCACCCTGGCCGACCGCTGGCCCAAGCGCACGCTGCTGTTCTGGACGCAGACGCTCTTGCTGCTCCTGCCTCTGGCCCTGATGATGTTGGCTGTGCAGGAGGTGCGCAATCCCTGGAGCTATGCAGCCGTGAGCGCTGCCATCGGCCTGGTGGTGACCATCGACTTTCCGACCCGGCTGTCGTTCATCAACGACATGGTCGGCCGCGAGGACCTGGGCAACGCCGTGGCCCTGAACTCGCTGCTCTTCAACAGCGCCCGCCTGGTCGGTCCGATGGTCGGCGCGACGCTGCTGCTTTGGGCCGGTCCCGCCGCCTGCTTCTGGGCGAACAGCGCCAGTTACCTGGCGGTCCTGTTCGCCCTGGTGCAGATGAATCCGGACGAACTGCACCGGACCACCCGACTGGACTGCGAGCCGCCGCCACTGCTCGACGGCATCCGCCACCTGCTCGGCCGTCCGGACCTGCTCGCCCTGCTGCTGCTCGCGGGATTGGGCGCGTTCTGCGGCTGGCCGTTCCTGTCGCTGCTGCCGGCGCTAGCCGACCGCGTGCTCCAGCGCACGGGCACCGGCTACTTCCTGCTGATCTCTGGCGTCGGCCTGGGCGCGCTGTGCGCCGCCTTGACGCAGGCAAAGTTCGGCTCGCCGCGGCGTAGCCCGCGCTTTCTGGCCGTGGGCATGATCCTGATCATCTTCGGCCTGCTCGGCCTGTCCGTGGTGCGCGACCTGGCACCCGCGTTGGCGGGCAGCACACTGCTGGGCTTCGGCCTGGTCACGTTCTTCGCCACCGGGCAGACCGCGATGCAGCTCGGCGCGGGCGACCGCAACCGCGGCCAGGTGATGGGCGTCTGGGCGATGGTGCTGAGCGGCGCGCAGCCGCTGGGCAATTTGCTCGCGGGCCCGGCCGCCGACCGCTGGGGCGTGCAGCAGGTGCTGGGCGGCCTGGGTTTCCTGTACGCGCTGGTCGCTGGACTGACCGTCCTTCTCTTCCCCGTTGTCGTCCGGCCCCCGGCTTGCCCGGCTTCTCCGGATGCCGTGACGGGCTCCAACGTTTGACGGTTCGAGTCGCGGAATCGGTCTTGACGGATTCCGGTCAAGTCCTTATCGTCCCGCCCTCTCAAGCCATATCTCGGACTCAGGGATGCCTCGCGCGGACTGGACGCCGCCGTGCGGGTCAGGAAGGAACGAGCCATGAAGTCTCGCTGCGCGCTGTTCGTCGTCCTGGTCGGCCTGATCGGCTGCTTCGACCCGCAGACGCGCTTGCAGTCGGGCGACGACACCGACCGCGACAAGGAACCGCAGGTGCAGCAGATCGGCGATGTGACCTCGGTGGCCAACGCCGAGCCCATTGCCGTCAGCGGCGTCGGCCTGGTCGTGGACCTGGAGGGCACCGGCGCGCCGGCGCTGCCCGGCGGGTTCCGCAGCCTGCTCGAACGCGACCTGAAGACCGAGGGGCACGAGAACGTCAAGGAAATCCTGTCGTCGCCCAACCATGCGATGGTGCTGGTCTCGGCGATGATTCCGCCCGGCGCCCGGCAAGGCGACGCGCTCGATGTGGAGATCACCCTGCCGCCCGGCAGCAAGGTGCAGAGCCTGCGCGGCGGCCAGTTGCTGAAGACGGTGCTGTACAACTACAGTTCCAGCCACCAGGTCGCCCCGAACACCAGCCGGCCCGACTACGCCCTGCGCGGCCACAAGCTGGCGGTCGCCGAGGGCACGCTGCTCGTCGGCTTCGGCGACGGCGCGGAAGAAGCGCGCGTCAAGCAGGCGCGCATCTGGGGCGGGGCGAGGTCGGCCATCGACCGGCCGTTCTACCTGGCGCTCAACCCCGATCAGCAGTTCGCCCGCGTGTCGATGAAGATCGCCGAGCGCATCAACGAGACCTTCAACGGCCCGTACCAGGGGCCGAACAGCGTGCTGGCCGACGCCAAGACCAAGGAAATCGTCTACCTGCGGGTGCCGGAGCAGTACCGCCATAACCTGGCCCGCTACCTGCGCGTGGTGCGGGCCATTCCGCTGGTGGAAACGCCGCCGCCCACCGGGCCTTATCGCAAGAAGCTCGAAGAAGACCTGCTCGACCCGGCGAAGACCGTGACCGCCGCCCTGCGCCTGGAAGCCCTGGGCACCGATTCCGTCCCGGTGCTGAAGAAGGGTTTGCAGTGCGAGCACGCCCTGGTGCGCTTCACCTCGGCGGAAGCCCTGGCTTACCTGGGCAGCGCCTCCTGCGGTGAGGAACTGACGCGGCTCGCGGTGGCCGAACCGATGCTGCGGGCCTACTGCCTGACGGCCCTGGCCTCGCTGGATGAAGCGGTCTGCCATATCAAGCTGCGCGAGCTGTTCGAGGCCGAATCGCCCGAGCTGCGCTACGGTGCCTTCCGGGCCCTGCGCACCCTGGACGAGCGCGACGACAGCGTCCAGGGCGAGTTCCTCAACGAAGCCTTCTGGCTGCATCAGACCGCGCCGCAGGCTTCGCCGCTCGTGCATGTCTCCACCAGCAAGCGGCCGGAGATCGTCATCTTCGGCGAGGAAGCCAGCTTGCAGCCGCCGTTCTCGTTCCGCGTCGATCCGGAATTCACCGTGACCGCCGCCGACGACGACGAGCGCTGCACCATCAGCCGCTTCTCGGTCAAGTACGGCGTCAAGCGCCGGCAGTGCAGCCTTAAGCTACCCGACGTGCTGCGGAACCTGGCGGAGTTGGGCGGCGTCTATCCGGACGCCATCGAGTTGGTCCGCCAGGCGGGGCGTCACAAGTGCCTGTCGTGCCCGGTGGCGGTGGATGCGCTGCCCGAAGCGCCGACCGTGCAGCAGCTGGCCCGCGCCGGCAAGGGCCAGGCGGACACCGGCGGCAGCCCGGAAATCCTCAACGCCCGCAGCGAATTCGGAGCCACGCCCAACCTGTTCTCGCGAGCCACCGGCAAGCCGGTGCGGCCGGTGTTCGAGTGAGCCTGGCTCCTCT